>NZ_JBSGEL010000041.1:0-77284 GCF_053602875.1 Kitasatospora sp. NPDC004289
CCGGGCGTCGGCGACCCGCGCGGTGAGCCGCTCCCGCTCCTCGGCGAGGGTCTGCAGCTTGCTGGTGAGGGCGGCGGCGCGGATCCGGGCCTGCTCCTGCTCGGCCTGGCGGGCCTGCTGCTGGTGGGTCAACTGCTCGGCCTGACGCTGGAGTTGCCCGAGCGCGTCGGCCTCCGCGAGGGTGCGGCGCAGCGCGGCGTCGGCCTCGGTGAGCGCGTCGGCCAGCTGCCCGGCGGAGTCCTCGCCGGCGGTGGTGGCGGCCGCCGCCTCGGCCACCCGGAGCGTGGCCAGCTCCTGGGCGGCGGTGTCCCGGTGCTGCTCGGCCCGCTGCTGCGCGGCCCGGGCCCGCTCCTCGTCGGCCTGGCCGACCGGCGCACCGGTCGGCTGCGCGGGGGCGGGGTGCGCGGTCGCTCCGCAGACCCGGCACGGCGCGCCGTCGGCCAGCTGGGCCGCCAGCTCGGCGGCCATCCCGGCGAGGCGGCGCTCCCGCAGGTCGAGGGTGTGCTCCCGGGCGTCACCGGCCCGCTCGCGCAGGGTGGCCAACTCGCCCTCGGCGGTGGCGATCCGGCCCCGGAGGCGGTCCCGCTCGGCGGCGGCGGTCAGCCGGGTACGGAGCTCCGCGCGGCGGGCGTCCAGCTGCTCGACCCGGGCCTCGGCTGCCCGGGCGGCGGCCTGCTGCTCCTGGAGCTCCTTGAGACGGGTGTCGAAGTCCAGCAGCCAGTCGGCGGCGTCATCCGCGGCCTCCTGCGCCAGGCCCAGCTGATGGTTGGTCCGCTCGGCCTCGCGCAGGGCCTCGGGGAGGCGGCGTTCGTCGGCCCGGGCGGCGTCGAGGCGGCCGAGGTCGGCGCGCAGGCCGCGCTCCGCCTCGGCGAGGCGCTCGGCCCCGGCCCGGTGGAGCGGGGTCCGCGCGTCGGTGGCGGCGCGGCCCGCCGCGGCCACGGCGCCGACGGGAAGGTCGGCTCCGGCCGGTGTGGGCGCGACGCGGTCCTGCTCGGTGGGGCCGCCTTCCTCGGTGGGATCGCCTTCCCCGGCCACGGCCGGCCGGGTGGGGCCGTCCGCCCCGGCCGGGGCCTGCTCGGCGAGGGCCGCGCGGGCGCGGTGCTCGGCCGCCTCGGCGGTGGCCAGGGCGGTCGTGGCGGCGGCGTGGTGGCGCAGGACGGGCTCGACGGTGGCGGCCTGCTGGGCGACGGCGAGCCGGTCGGCGTCCCGCTGGTGGGCCTCGGCGCCGAGCGCCGACTCTGCCGCGGCCCGGACGGCCTCGGCGTGCCGCTGCTGACGCTCCGCCAGTTCCTGGGTCGTACGGAGCCGGGCCCGCGCCCGCTCGTGCGCCTGCTCCGCCCCGGCCAGGGCCAGCGAGGCCACCGTCGAGCGCTCCGCCGCGTCGGTGCGCAGCAGGGCGGCCCAGCCGAGGAAGGCCGCCGGCCCGGCCGACTCCGGGACCCAGGCGGTGAGCGGCTCGGCGGACGGCCCGGCGGCCTGCTCGGCCCGGGTGGCCAGGGCGTGCAGCTGCTGACGGTCGGCCCGGACCGCGGCCTCCTGGCGGGTCTTCTGCTCGGTGAGCCAGCGCTCGACCTGCTCGAAGCGGCCGGTGTCGAAGAGCTGCCGGAGCAGCTTGGCCCGCTCGTTGGCGTCGCCCCGCAGGAAGCGGGCGAAGTCGCCCTGCGGCAGCAGCACCACCTGGCAGAACTGGTCGCGGCTCATCCCGATCAGCCGGTGGATCTGCTCCCCGGCCTCCTGGTGCGAGCGGCTGACGGCCCGCCAGCCCGGTGCGCCCTCCCCGGCGTCCGGCACCCACTCGCTGAGCAGGGTCTCCGGCTTCTCCGGCGTCATGCCGGTGCCGCGCTTCTTCGGGCGCAGCTGCTCGGGCCGCCGCACCACCTTCAACCGCTGCCCGCCCAGGGTGAGTTCGAGCTCGACCTCGGTGAGCAGGCCGGGCTCGGCGTGGTCGCTGCGCAGCGGGTTGCCCTTGCGGGCGCCGGGCACCTCGCCGTAGAGGGCGAAGCAGACCGCGTCCAGCACGCTGCTCTTGCCCGCACCGGTGGCGCCGCGCAGCAGGAACAGGCCGGAGGCGCCGAGTTCGTCGAAGTCCACCTGCTCCGTGGTGGCGAACGGGCCGAACGCGGTGATCCGCAGCCGGTGCAGCCTCATCGGGGCAACTCCTGCTTCTGCTGGTCGAGTTGGCGGACCTCTTCGAAGGCCTGGCGGAGCCAGTCCCGTTCGGCGGGGTCGGCCTCGGTGCCGGGCCGGACGTGCCGGACGAAGCCCTCGGCCACCTCCTGGTCGGTCCGGCCGCTGACCCGCGAGGCGTAGGACTCGGGCCGCTCGCCCTCCACCGGCTCGGGGTCGAAGAGCAGTTGGAGGGTGTGCGGGAAGCGGGTGCGCAGCTGCTCCATCGGCTTCGCCGGGCGGGCCGGATCGGTCAGGGTGGCCTGCACCCAGGAGTCGGTGTGCTTCCCGTACTTCTCGTTCTCGAGCAAATCGTCGAGCCTGCCGCGCAGTTGGGCCAGCGGGCGGGGCACGGGGGTGTACACCCGCTCGGCCTCCACCGAGCCGTCGGCGGCCAGGTCGACCAGCCACATGCTCTTGCGGTGGGTGGTCTCGGAGAAGGAGTAGGCGAGCGGCGAGCCGCTGTAGCGCAGGTGCGGGGCGATGGTCTGGCAGCCGTGCAGGTGGCCGAGGGCCACGTAGTGCGCCCCGTCGAAGACCGCCGAGGGCACCGCCGCGATGCCGCCCACCGTGATGTCCCGCTCGCTGTCGCTGGCCTCGCCGCCGGCCACGAAGGCGTGCGCCAGCACCACGGCCCTGGTCCCCTCCGGCCGCTCCGCCAGGTCCTCCCGGACCCGGTCCATCGCCGCCGCCAGCACCTGCTCGTGCCCGCCCTTGGCCAGCCCGAACCGCTCCCTGGTCAGCGCCGGCTCCAGGTACGGCAGACCGTAGACCGCCACCGGCCCGTGCTCGTCGGCCAGCACCACCGGCTCGGCCACTCCGCCGGGGTCGGTCCGCAGGTGGATCCCGGCCCGGTCGATCAGCCCGGAGGCCACGCCGAGCCGGCGGGCCGAGTCGTGGTTCCCGCTGATGAAGACCGTCGGCACGCCCAGCTCCGCGAGCCGGTGCAGCACCTCGTCGAACAGCTCGACCGCGTCCAGCCCCGGCAGGGCCCGGTCGTACACGTCCCCGGCGACCAGCACCGCCTCGACCCCGCGCTCCTCGACCACCTCCACCAGGTGCTCCAGGAAGCCGCGCTGCGCGGCGATCAGGTTCTCCCGGTGGAACGATCTCCCGAGGTGCCAGTCCGAGGTGTGCAGCAGTCGCACGTACCCAACCCCCACACGTCTCGCACTCACCAGGACCGTCCCCGAGTATCCCAGCTCGCACCGACAACCCGGGAATCCGCCGTCCGTACCCGACCGGGCCGGTGGCGGAGGGGCTCAGCCGCGCCGCCAGGGCCGCTTCGCCTGCGGGGCGGGCGGGGTCTCCACCGAGTGCACCAGCTCGGCGACGCTGACCTGCACCTGGTTGTTGATCGTCCTCCTCGGCCCGGGTGACGGCCGCGTCGCGGTCACCCTCCACCGCGACCTTCTGCGTCAGGACCCAGGTGTTGTCGCCTCCCAAGGATTCGCTCTGCTCGGCGGGGAGGGCCTCGTTCGGATGGTTGCTCCATGTGTTCTGTCGGTGACCGTGTGTACGTTTCGGTCGTCGGCACCCGTCGGGGGTCGGCGGTTCGACCCTGGGAGGGGATCTGCATGGCCAGGAAGTACGGGGCGCGGCGGCGGACGGCGGGGCGGCGGGCGTGCGGGGAGGTGCGGCAGACGGTCGCCCTGGCGGTGGCGACGGATGCGGCGGCGTACGCGCGGCTGCGGCGGTGCGGGCTGTTCGAGGGGGTGGACTTCGGGGCGTACCTGCGGTGCACGGAGGGCCGGCTTCGGGCGCTGCGGGGGACGGGGGTGGACGTGCACCTGCGGGTGCTGGAGCCGGTGGACTTCGAGGACTTCTGCGCGGAGCACCTGCTGGACCCGGCGGATCCGGTGGCGGAGGTGGCGTACGCGGCCGATCCGGAGCTGGCCGGCGAGCCGTTCGCCTATGCGGGGGAGGGGCTGGCGGAGCTGCTGCCGGTGCTGACGGAGGATCACCGGGCGCGGGTGCGGATCTCGATCGGGTGCGCCGCGCTGCTGGCGGCGGTGGGGTGGGAGTCGAGCCCGCAGGAGCGGGTGGCGGCGGTGCTGGGGTACGTGTCGGAGGTGGTGCTGGCGCTGGCCGAGGGCGCGGGGGACGGGCGGCACCGGCTGACGCTCCGTTCGCTGGGGCTGTTGGACGGCGAGGAGCTGACGGCGGTGGCCGGGCTGGTGGTGCGGGAGGGGCTGCCGGACGGGGTGGGGCGGGAGGTGGAGGCGTTCTGCGTCACGCTGGCGGCGGCGGTGGCGGGGTGCGGCTCGGGGGAGTTGATGCTGTACCGGGCGGACGGCGCGGTGCACGGGTGGGTGCTGGTGGACGGCTGGCTGCGGCCGATGACGGCGGCGGAGACCGGCGCGGTGCTGGAGCTGGGGGCGGCCGGGGCCGGGGTGCTGGGGCCCGAGCTGCCGGTGGGGGAGGGCGGGGTCCTGGGGTGCCCCGGCTTCCCGCTGCCGATGCCGTGACCGTCCCGGGGGTGGCCGGGAGCTGAACCCCGGGCGGACTGCCGTGCCCCGGGCGGCGGCCAGGACTGTTCATCGACCGAATGTTCGGGGAAGATCAACAGTCGGAGGCATCGACTCCGAATCGCCGCCGGCACCCGAGACCGAGGGAGGGGGACGCATGGGCAGCATCGAGTACAGCGCGGAGATCGCCGAGCTGCTCGGCCGCGTCCGCCGCCGCCCGACGGCGGGGTGGCCCTGGCGGCCGGGCGAGCCGGTGCCGCAGGGGCTGCCGGTGAAGCAGTCCTGGGGCTGGCTCTTCGTGCCCGACGGCCGGGTGCTGACGCTGGTGAACCCGCGGGACGGGGTGGTCAGCCTGCCGGGCGGTTCGCTGGAGCCGGAGGACGAGGGGGATCCGGCGCTGGCACTGGCCCGGGAGGCGGGGGAGGAGGCGCAGGCCGTGATCGGCACCGCGCACTACCTGGGCTACCTCTACGACCGGATCGGCTCGGCCAACGGCGGCCACGAGTGCGCCCGGGTCCGGATGGCGGCCCCGCTGCACGCCGTCGGGCCGACGGCTCCCGACCCGGCCTCGGGGCGGCACTACCGCCGTCTGCTGGTGGCGCCGGGGCTGGCGGTGGAGCTGCTCGGCTGGGGCGGGCCGGGCCTGCGGCAGGCGCGCGCGGCGGTGGAGGTGGCCGTCCGGCAGCTGGGCATACCCACGGCCGCCAACGAGACCATCGAGGAGCTCCCGGCGGACGGCGCGGTCCTCGACTGAGACCCGGAGCCGGCCCCGGCCGCGAGTCGGCCGCGAGCCGCCCGGGTGTGAGCGGGAACTGACACCGCGTCGGACTGACGGTGTCACACGGGCTAATCCTCGCAACAACTTTGGCATGGCCACTATCCGGCGTAGCTACTCCCTGGTATCAAAAATGTGACCCGCGTCACGTGACCTGCGTCACTCCAGTGGAGGTGCCCGTGCGTCCAGTCCGTGCTGTCTCCGTCGCCCTCTCGGCGATGCTGCTCACCCTGACCACCCTCGTCGTCGCCCCCGCGGCCCACGCCGCCGGGGCCCGCTACGTCGCCCTCGGCGACTCCTACTCCGCAGGGGTGGGGGCGGGCAGCTACACCAGCGAGAGCGGTAGCTGCAAGCGGAGCACCAACGCGTACCCGTACCTGTGGAAGAACGCCAACGCGCCCGCCTCGTTCTCCTTCCTGGCCTGTTCGGGGGCGAGAACCGGTGACGTCCTGGCCAACCAGCTCGGCACCCTCAACTCGACCACCACGCTGGTGTCGATCACCATCGGCGGCAACGACGCCGGCTTCGCCAGCACCATGCAGACCTGCGTGCTCAACTCCGAGAGCGCCTGCCTGACGGCGGTCGACAACGCGAAGGCGTACGCGACCAACACGCTGCCCGGCAAGCTCGACCAGGTGTACACGCAGATCCGCAGCAAGGCGCCGAGTGCCAAGGTGGTGGTGATCGGCTACCCGCGCCTCTACAAGGTCGGCGGCGACTGCGTCTTCGGCATCGGCGACACCAAGCGGGCCGCCATCAACAGCGCGGCGGACCTGCTGGACGACGTGATCTCCAAGCGGGCGGCCAATGCGGGCTTCACCTACCGCGACGTCCGGGGCCTGTTCACCACCCACGAGATCTGCGGTTCCGGCACCACCTGGCTGAACTCCACCGTGCTGCCGGTGGACGAGAGCTACCACCCGAAGGCGTCCGGCCAGTCCGGCGGCTACCTGCCGGCCTTCTCCGGCGGCGTGTGAGCCGTCCGGTAGACGGCGTGAGCCCGTACCCCCTGCCCCGAGACGCGGGCGGCGGGGGTACGGGCTCTGCGGCGTGAGGGATCGTCAGGGCAGGTAGGAGCGCAGGCCGCCGACGGTCAGACCGGCCGCGGTGACGTCCGCCAGGGCACGCTGGAGGTCGGTGGCCAGCGTGTCGGAGAAGTGGAAGATCACCACGTCACCGGCCTGGAGGCCGCCGCGGTAGCTGGTGGAGGCGCCCCAGCTGTAGTCCGCGGTGGCGGTCATCACGGTGCGCAGGCCGCAGTTGGCGGCGGCCTGCAGGGTGTCGGCGTTGAAGGCGAAGTACGGCGGGCGGAAGACCTTGGGGGCGGTGCCGTACCGCTGGGCGACGGCGTCCCGGGCGGTGCAGATCTCGGCCTGCTGCTCGGCGAGCGGCAGGGTGGTGAGGTCGCGGTGGGAGACGCTGTGCACCTCCACCGAGCCGCCGGTGCCGGCCGAGGTGACCCGCTTGAAGAAGTCCGGCTCGAAGCCGACCGGCATCGGCAGCGGGAAGGCGGTGACGGGCAGCTTGTTGGCCTCGACGAAGTTCACCACGTCGGGGGTGCGCTGCCAGCCGTCGTCCACGGTGAAGAAGACCTTCTTGTCCTGGACGGCGGCCGGGTAGGGCACGTTCCAGGTGGCCCAGGCCGGGTCGACGGCCGGGCCGCCGAGCTCCACGTCGTCGGCGGAGAAGGCGCCCTGCTCGTACCAGCCGTGCAGGTAGAGGCGGACGGTGGAGGCGTTCGGGCCGGTGGTGAAGCGGGTGGTGAGCTTCTGCCAGCCGCCGTTGGTGGTCTCGGTCCAGGACGGGGCGACGTCGTTGCCGGTGCCGGTGGCGCCGAGGAAGACGTAGTTGCCGCGCACCCAGGCCGAGTAGCTGTAGGTCGTGTTGGGGCGCACGGCCACGGTCTGGGCGCACTCGCCGTTGCTGTGGTCGTTCGCCGGGGTCACGGTGAGGCCGGCGGCGCCGGTGCGGGCCGCCGTGTCGCGGATGAACGCCTCGCCCGGGACGCACTGCCAGCCCGGGATCGTGCCCCAGTCGGCCAGCGGCAGGGTGGTGATCTCGAAGCCCGGGTTGGTGGCCAGGTTGACGGCCGGAGCGGTCTCGGCGTGCGCGGCGGTGGGCCCGGCGGCGCCGAGGACCGTGAGGGCGCCGACGGCGGCGCAGGCGATCCGGCGCAGAGAGGTGTGCACGAGTGAACTCCTGTGTGGGGGAAGGACGCTGCACTCCCCGGAGGGGCGGGGAAGAGGGGACGGCCCGCCGCACGTCCGGGCCGGGCCTGGGTACCGGCCGGGGCCCCACATTGGACTGGACCAGACGGCCCGTCAAGGGTGCGCGGGCCCGGCGGGGGCACCTTGCCCCGGCTTGCCCGATCATGCCCCCGGCATCCCGTCACCACGGTTCGTCCACCTCCCGGAAACGGAAGCGTCACGGCCGTCAGCCCGTGTACAACTCCTCGACGTCGTCCGCCCAGTGGGCCAGGATGGCCGAGCGGCGCAGCTTCAGCGAGGGCGTCAGCAGGCCCTCCGCCACGGTGAACTCCCGCGGCAGCAGCCGGAAGGCGCGGATCGACTCGGCCCGGGAGACGGTGGAGTTGGCGGCGGCGATGCCGCGCTGCACCTCGGCGTGCAGCGCCTCGTCCGCCAGCACCGCCCAAGGATCGAGCTGGGCCCGGCCGTTGGCCTTCAGCCAGTGCGCCAGGGCCAGCGGGTCGAGGGTCAGCAGGGCGGCCACGTAGGGGCGGTTGTCGCCGACCACCAGGCACTGCGAGATCAGCGGATGGGCCCGGACGCGCTCCTCCAGCAGTCCGGGCGCCAGGTTCTTGCCGCTGCTGGTGACGATCAGCTCCTTCTTCCGGCCGGTGATGGTCAGGTAGCCGTCGCGGTCCAGCGCGCCCAGGTCCCCGGTGGCGAACCAGCCGCCGTGGACGGCCGGTTCGGCGTGGTTGAGGTAGCCGGCGAAGACCGTGGGGCCGGCCACCCAGACCTCGCCGTCCGGGCCGATCGCCACCTCGGCCCCGGGCAGCGGCCGGCCGACCGTACCGGCCTTGGTGCGGCCCGGTGGGTTGGCCGTGATCGCGGCGCCGGTCTCGGTCAGGCCGTAGCCCTCGTAGACGGTCATCCCGGCCCCGGTGAAGAACAGGCCCAGCTCGCGGCCGAGGTGGGAGCCGCCGCACATCAGGGCCCGGGCCCGGCCGCCGAAGACGGCCCGCAGCCGCTGGTAGGCCAGCCGGTCGTACCCGGCGTGCCGCAGTCGCAGGGCGGGGCCGGGGCCGGGGCCGGTGGAGAACGCCCGCTGCTCCCGGGCGGCGGCCCACTCCACGGCCACCTGCCGGGCCTGCTCGAAGAGTTCGCCGCGCCCGGCCTCCTCGGCGGCCTGCCGGGCCCGCTGCGCCACCTTCTCCAGCACGTACGGCACCAGGTGCAGGAAGGTGGGCCGGAAGGAGGCCAGCGCGGGGAGCAGCGAGTCGGTGGTCAGCTCCGCGTGGTGGCCCAGCCGGATGCCGCCGCGCACCGCCGCGATCTGCACCACCCGGCCGTAGACGTGCGCCATCGGCAGCATCAGCAGGGTGGCCGGCTGTCCGCCGCCCTCGGCCAGCACCTGGGCCCAGCCGGTCAGCAGCGCGTCCGCCTCGGCGGCCAGGTTCCCGTGGGTGAGCATGCAGCCCTTGGGGCGGCCGGTGGTGCCGGAGGTGTAGATGACGGTGGCCACCGAGTCCGGGGTGACGCCGAGGCGCTGACGGTGCACCAGGGAGTCGGGCAGGCCGCGGCCGTCCCGGGAGAGCTCGGCCACGCAGTCCTGGTCCAGCTGCCAGATCGCGGTCAGCCCGGGCAGCGCGTCGCAGACCGCGCCGACCGTCATGGCGTGGTCCTCGTGCTCCACCACGCAGGCCACCGCCTGGGTCTCGGCCAGGATCCAGCGCACCTGCTCGGGGGCCGAGGTCGGGTAGACCGGCACGGGGACGGCGCCGACGGACCAGAGCGCGTAGTCGAAGAGGGTCCACTCGTACCGGGTGCCGGACATCACCGCGACCCGGTCGCCGTAGCGCACCCCGTGGCCCAGCAGTCCCTTGGCCAGCGCCAGCACCTCGTCGCGGAAGCGCAGCGCGGAGAGCGGACGCCAGCCGTCCGGCCCGGGGAGGGCCAGCTGCACCAGTCCGGGCGTCCGGTCGGCGGTGTCGTACAGCGAGTCCGCCAGTCCACCGACCGCCGGGGGAGGGGCCGCCGGTCCGCTGAACTGCCGCAAGGCCACCCCCGTCCGCCCCGGCCCGTGGGCCGGGCCCGCCGCCCCGGCGCGGCATGCGGCGAAGCTACCGGATCGTCGCGGCCCTGCCCAGAGCTGCCGCACCGTCAGGCACTCTTGGCACGTGCCGGTGTCGCGCCCGGCAGGACAGACCTGTGCAAGTGTCAGAAACCGGGAGGAACATCACCGTTTGGTTCCGGCTGGCCATTCGACCCTTCGAACGAGTGGTCAGGGAGTAGTAAGGTGACGCAGATCTCGGGCAGAGGACGTGCCCGAACACTCCTTTCCGTGTCCATGACTGGCCTCCCGCACCCCCTCCCTGCACCGAGGACTCCATGCGTCTGCGCAGCAGCTCGATCCGCGCGAAGATGATCGCGCTGCTCTTGGTGCCCATCGTCGCCCTCACCGGTCTGTGGGTGTACGCGACGATGGTGACCACCGGCGACGTCTGGGCCCAGCTGGACGTCTCCACCGCGTACCGGACCTTCGGCACCCCCACCGACCAGTACGCCCGCGACGTGCAGAACGAGCGCCGGGCCGCGGTGCTCCGGCTGGCCGACCCGCGGGACAAGGAGCTCCAGGAGCGCTACCTCCAGGCCCGGACGATCACCGACCGCTCGCTGCAACTGCTGCGCTACCAGGCCGACTCCTCCGACAAGGGGAAGCTCGACGCGGTGCAGCAGCTCCGGCTGGCCGAGATGCTCACGGCGGCCGAGGGCCTGGCCCCGCTGCGCGACGTGGTGGACCAGCGCCTCAAGGACTGGGACGTGGTGGTCACCGAGTACAGCAAGCTGGTGCTGCCGGTCTTCTCCTTCCGCTCCGCCTTCGTCAGCCGGCAGACCGGCCAACTGCCCCGCCAGGGAATGGTCCTGACGGAGCTGGTGCGGGCCCGTGAGTACCTCTCCCAGGGCGAGACCGGCATCCGGGCGCTGCGGCTGATGCTGGACCTCAAGGAGGCCAGCCCGAAGGACCGGCCCGAGCCCACCCCCGCGATGTACCAGGTGGCCAAGGACGCCCTCCACAACGAGCAGGCGCTGTTCACCGTCTACATCCCCGAGTTGGACGAGCAGGACCGGGTCGACTACCTCGCCGTCCGCAACGGCAACAGCCTCTCGGCGCTGGCCGAGTCCGAGGGCCTCTTCCTCGGCTCGCCGGACCCGCGCCAGGCCGTGCTCGGCATCCCGCCGGTCTCCTGGAACGGCCCGGCCGAGAGGGGCCTGGAGGAGCTGGCCACCCTCAACACCCGGCTGGTCGGCGAGATCGGCGCCCGGGCCCGCTCGTACGCGGTGAACCAGCTGGTGCGCGGCGGCATCGCCGGTCTGATCGGCCTGATCGCGGTGGTCGCCTCGGTGGTCATCTCCTACCGGATCGGCCGGGGCCTGGCCCGCGAGCTGATCGGCCTGCGCAACTCCGCACTCGAACTCTCCGGCACCCGCCTGCCCGCCGTGATGCTCAAGCTGCGGCGCGGCGAGCCGGTGAACATCGCGGCCGAGGCGCCCGAGCTGGAGTTCGGCCCGGCCGAGATCGGCGAGGTCGGCCGCGCCTTCAACCAGGTCCAGCGGGTGGCCGTGGAGGCCGCCGTCGAGCAGGCCGAGCTGCGCCGCGGCGTCTCCGCCGTCTTCGTGAACCTGGCCCGCCGCAGCCAGGTGCTGCTGCACCGTCAGCTCACCCTGCTGGACACCATGGAGCGCCGCACCGAGGACCCGGCCGAGCTGGAGGACCTGTTCCGCCTCGACCACCTCACCACCCGCATGCGCCGCCACGCGGAGGGCCTGATCATCCTCTCCGGCGGCTCACCGGGCCGGGCCTGGCGCAAGCCGGTCAGGATGGTGGACGTGGTCCGCGCCGCCGTCGGCGAGGTCGAGGACTACGCCCGGGTGATCGTCCGTCCGTTCCCCGGCACCGGACTGCTCGGCAGCGCGGTCGCCGACGTCACCCACCTGATCGCCGAGCTGGTGGAGAACGCCGCGGTGTACTCGCCGCCGCACGCCCAGGTCACGGTGCAGGGTGAGGTGGTCGCGCACGGCTTCTCGCTGGAGATCGACGACCGCGGCCTCGGCCTGAGCGAGACCGCGCTCGCCGAGATCAACCAACGCCTCGCGGTGGAGCAGGAGTTCGACCTCGCCGACACCGACCGGCTGGGCCTCTTCGTGGTCAGCCGGCTGGCCCGGCGGCACGGCATCCGGGTGCACCTGCGGCCCTCGCCGTACGGTGGCACCACGGCGATCGTGCTGATCCCGCGCGAACTGCTGGCCGAGGCGCCCGACCTGCTGGCCGAGCCGACCGCAGCCCCCCGCCCGGCCCCCGCGCCGACCCCGGGCCGCCCGGACCTGGCCGCGGTCCCCTCGCCCGCCGCCCCGTCCTCCGCCGCCACCCCGTCCACCGCCCCGCCCGCTGCCGCGCCCGCCGCGTTCGGCCGCCCCGACCTGGTCGCGGTCCCGGACCCGTCCCCGGAGGACACCGGAGGGCCGGAGGGCGGCAACGGCCGCCGCCGCGGCCAGGCCGCCGAGGAGCTCGCCCGCGCCAACAGCCGTGCGGCCGGCGGCCCCCGCCCCTCGGCCGCCGACCCGGCCCGCACCCCCGGCGGTCTGCCCCGGCGGCGCTCCGGCGGCCCCGCCACGCCCGGCGTCCCCGGCAGCGGCCCGGTCCTGGTGCCCGCCGACTCGGTAGGCACCGGCCGGCACCGCCGCGCGGACAGCCCCCGCGAGGACGGCTCCGCGCCGTCCCCGGTGCCCGGGCCGTCCCCGCTCGGCGCACCGCCCGCCGCCGCACCGCCCGCCGCCGCACGGCCCGTTGCCGCACCGGCCGGCGGTCTGCTTCCCCGGCGGGTCCGGCAGGCCAACCTGGCACCGCAGTTGAAGGACGCCGCCCCCGAGCCGGAGCAGAGCTCGCGCGAGCGCTCGCCGGAGGAGGCCCGCTCGGCCTTCGCCTCCTTCCAGCGCGGCTACCAGCGCGGTCGCGGCGACCGGCTCCAGCCGGCCTCGCTCACCGTCGTCCCGGACCCGGTGCCCGGCGCTCCCGGCGGTACCGTCGTGCCGCCTCCCGCCGTACCCTCGACCGGGCTGCCGTTCGCGGTGGCCCCGGGCGGCCGACGCGCCGAACTGGCGTCCCCGCCAAGGCCCCAGGCCCTCCCGGCCGGGCCCACCGGCTCCGTGACACCTGCTCAACCCGCACAACCCGAGCAACACGCACAACACGTACGGCCCGCACAGCCTGCACCAACGGAAGGAAACCGATCATGACCGCTACGGCACAGCCGTCGGGAGAGCTGAACTGGCTGCTGGACGATCTGGTGGGGCGGGTCGCGGCGCTGCGGCATGCGGTGATCCTCTCCAGCGACGGCCTGGCCACCGGCGCCTCGCAGGGCCTCGGCCGCGAGGACGCCGAGCACCTGGCCGCCGTCGCGGCCGGCTTCCACAGCCTGGCGAAGGGCGCCGGGCGGCACTTCCAGGTCGGTGGTGTCCGCCAGACCATGGTCGAGCTGGACGAGGCCTTCCTCTTCATCACCGCGGCGGGCGACGGCAGTTGCCTGGCGGTGCTGAGCGAGGCCGAGTCCGACGTGGGCCAGATCGCTTACGAGATGGCCCTGCTGGTCAAGCGGGTCGGCGAGCACCTGTCCGCCGAGCCGCGCACCGATTCCGCCGTTCCGCCGCCGGGGAGATGACCGTCAGATGACCGTCGAGGATCAGTGGTTCGACGACGAGGCCGGGCCGGTGGTCCGGCTGTTCTCGATGACCCGGGGGCGGACCAGGCCCGCCGAGGAGGGGTTGTTCGACCTCATCTCGCTGATCACCGCCGTGCACCGGGAGGGGTCGGGCGAGTCCGACCTGGACCTGGAGCACCGGGCGATCCTCGACCTCTGCCGCGACGAACCGCTCAGCGTCGCGGAGTTGGGCTCGTTCACCGACCTTCCGGTGAGCCTGGTCCGGGTGCTGCTGGGCGATCTGCACGACTCCGGGCTGATCTCCGTCACCCGGCCCGTTCCGCTCGCCCAGCTGCCGGACGAGCGTCTGCTGCGAGACGTGATCAATGGCCTCCGTGCACTCTGACCGACCCTTGGGCCCTGCTTCGCCGTGGAGCTCGGTGGCGGTGAAGATCCTGGTCGCCGGCGGCTTCGGGGCCGGCAAGACCACCCTGGTCGGCGCGGTGAGCGAGATCCGCCCGCTGCGCACCGAGGAGCAGCTCACCGCGGCCGGCGAGCGGGTGGACGACACCGCCGGGGTGGAGGCCAAGCGGACCACCACGGTGGCGATGGACTTCGGCCGCCTGGACCTCCGCCCCGGGCTGTCGCTCTACCTCTTCGGCACCCCGGGGCAGGACCGGTTCTGGTTCGCCTGGGACGAGTTGGCGCACGGCGCGCTCGGTGCCGTGGTGCTGGCCGACACCCGGCGCCTGGCCGACTGCTTCCCCTCGGTGGACTTCTTCGAGCGGCGCGGCATCCCCTTCGTGGTGGCGGTGAACTGCTTCGAGGGCACCGAGGTCTACGCCCCCGGGGACGTCCGCGACGCGCTCGACCTGGACCCCGGGGTGCCGGTGCTGCTCTGCGACGCGCGGCGCCGGGAGGACGGCAAGGAGCTGCTCGTCCGGCTGGCCGAGCACGCCCTGGAGCGGCGCAGTCCCACACCTTGAGAAGTCGTCCCACGGAGTGGACGTTTTGCGTCAACCGGCTTGCCGCCGGGGCGGTCCGCATGGAACGCTCATGCGGACAGTTCGTCGCGGCGTTCCCGGGGGGAGGTACCAGAGCATGGCAGCAGTGCAGTACTGCGCGGTGAAGCAACCCGCGCCGGTGATCCCGGTCCTGACCATGCGTCGGTACATCGACCAGGCGCTGTGTTCCAGCGCCTGTTGTCGCTGACCCCGGGCCCGACCGCACGTCGTTCGAACCCCGGTGCCGCCTCCAGGTGAACGGTCCCTTCCGTGCGCCCTCCGCTTGGCGGCACCGACTTTCTTTCTCGGCTGAACGTGCACAGCCGGCCCGCCCGTGCGACCACCACCCATTCCGTCACACGCGAAAGCGGCACACCATGTCTTCCTCCACCGCCACCCTGACCGCTCCCTCCGCCACCCCGCACCTGCGGGCCCTGCGCTCCGTCACCTCGCCCGCCGAGCGCCGCCACGTGGCCGCCGTCCCGGCGCCCACCCAGCAGCTGCTCACCGCGCTGCCCGAGGGCGCCACCGTGGTGGCGGCCCTGCCCCAATCCGCCATCCCGCAGGGCCTGTTGGCCCAGTACGGGGCCCAGTTCCCCGGCGTCGAGACGGCCGGCCACCCGTTGGTCGGCTACCTGGTGCTGGTGCCGGCCGGGGAGCCCGCGCCCGCCGCCCAGCTCGCCGCCGCCCAGCTCGCCGCCGTCCCGACCGCGACCACCCCGTCCGCCACCGCCCCGGTGGCCCGCCCGGGCCGCGGCATCGTGGTGGACGCCGAGCGCCGCAGTGCCCACGTCGACGGGCGCCTGCTCGACCTTACCTACCTCGAGTTCGAGCTGCTCGCCCACCTCACCGCCCACCCGCAGCGGGTGCACACCCGCGACCACCTGGTCACCGCGGTCTGGGGCTACGGCCACGTCGGCGACGGCCGCACCGTGGACGTCCACGTCGCCCGGCTGCGCCGCAAGCTCGGCGCGGCGCACCGCGACAGCATCGTCACCGTCCGCCGGGTCGGCTACAAGTACACCCCGGCGTCCTGATCCGGGGCGGTGCCGCCCGGGGGCTGCTTCCCCGGGCGGCACCGCCTCCTTGCGCTCAGCGGGTCAGCGCGTCGATCTCCGCCAGCTCCTCGGCGGTGAGCGGCCCGGCCGCCAACGCGTCCAGGTTCTGGTCGAGTTGGGCCACGCTGCTGGCCCCGATGATCACCGAGCAGACCCGCTCGTCCCGCAGCACCCAGCTCAGCGCCAGCTGGGCCAGCGACTGCCCGCGCCGCTCGGCCACCTTGGCCAGCGCGCGCAGCTGCTCCAGCTTCGCCCCGGTCAGCGCTTCCTCCTTGAGGAAGTGCCCGACCGACATCCGCGAGCCCACCGGCACCTCGCCGGACAGGTAGCGGTCCGTCAGCAGGCCCTGGGCCAGCGGGGAGTAGGCGATCAGGCTGGTCTGCGTCTCGCCGACGGCCTCCAGCACACCGTCCTCCACGCCCCGGTCCAGGATCGAGTACCGGGCCTGGTTCAGCAGCACCGGAGTGCCCAGCTCGCGCAGGATCGCCACCGCCTCCCGGTGCTGCTCCGCCGGGTAGTTGGAGATCGCCGCGTACAGCGCCCGGCCGGAGCGCACCGCCGTGTCCAGCGCCCCCATGGTCTCCTCCAGCGGAGTCGTGGGGTCGTAGCGGTGCGAGTAGAAGACGTCCACGTAGTCCAGGCCCATCCGGCCCAGCGACTGGTCCAGGCTGGCCAGCAGGTACTTCCGGCTGCCGCCGTCCCCGTACGGGCCGGGCCACATGTCGTACCCGGCCTTGGAGGCGATGAACAGCTCGTCCCGGTACGGGCGGAAGTCCTGCGCGTACAGCGTCCCGAAGTTCTTCTCGGCGCTGCCGTACGGCGGGCCGTAGTTGTTCGCCAGGTCGAAGTGGGTGACGCCCCGGTCGAAGGCGCGGCGCAGCACCGCGCGCTGCACCTCCAGCGGCTGGGTGTCGCCGAAGTTGTGCCAGAGGCCGAGCGACACGGCGGGGAGCAGCACCCCGCTCCGTCCGGCCCGGCGGTAGGTCATCGAGGAGTAGCGGTCAGCGGCGGGGAGGTAGGTCATGCCTGCATCCTGCCAGCTCAGGTCGGTGGGCGGGACCTATTACCCTGCCGCGTTCCGCGGCCCCGGCATAGCCTTGCGGCGTGGACCGCACCGACATCCGGGACCGCGCCGATCTGGAGCTGCTGCTCCGCCGCTTCTACGGCGCGGCCTTCGCCGACCCGCTGATCGGCCCGTACTTCACCGCGCTGGCCGGAACCCGGCTGGAGCGGCACCTCCCGCACATCGCCGACTTCTGGGAGCGGGCCCTGCTGCGGTCCGCCGAGTACCGCCGCGACGTCTTCGAACCGCACGCCGTCCTGCACGCCGAACAGCCCCTGACCGGCGAACACTTCGGCCGCTGGGTCCAGCTCTGGCAGGCCACCGTCGACGGCCTGTACACCGGCCCGCGCGCGGAGCGGGCCAAGGCCCAGGGCCAGCGGATCGCGGTCGCCCTGCTCAGACGTCTCTCCGGCGAGGACCCCGCCACGGGCGGGTCGGGCGGCTTCGTCCCGCTCAGCGCGGTGCTGCTGCGCAGCGGGGCGGGATCGACCGGCTCCGCATCGGTGCCGACCGACTCCGCACCGGTCCGGCACGAACGGTCGGGACCGTTCGCCGACGAGGCGTCGGCGGGCCTCCGGGGCTGATCGGGACCCTACGTCAGGGCGGGTTAAGCTCGGGCGATGGAGCGGAACGCGGGGGCGGTGCGGGTCCGGGTGCTGGGGGCGCTCGGGGTCGAGGTGGACGGGCTGCCGGTCCGGCTGGGCGGGCCGCACCAGCGCGCGGTGCTGGGTCAACTGCTGGTCGCCGACGGTGCGGTGGTGCCCGCCGACCGGCTGGTGGAGGGGCTGTGGCAGGGGCGTCCGCCGGCCAAGGCGAGTGCCTCGCTGCAGGCGTACGTCTCCAATCTGCGGCGGCTGCTGGAGCCCGCGCGCGGTCCGCGCGAGGCGGCTCGGCTGCTGGTCAGCGAGGGGCAGGGGTACGCGCTGCGGCTGCCGCGCAGCAGCGGGGCGCTGGACGCCCGGGACTTCGAACGCCTGCTGGTCCGGGCCCGTGAGCTGCGTCGTCCGGGCCCGGCCCGGGAGGGGCTGGAGCTGTGGGGCGGGGAGGCGTACGGGGAGTTCGCGGACCGGCCGTGGGCAGTCCGGGAGGTGGCGCGGCTCGGTGAACTGCGGTTGGCCGCGCGGGAGTTGCTGATCGAGCTGGAGTTGGAGCAGGGGGAGTCGGCGGTGGCCGTGCCGCAGGCGCTGGCGCTGACCGAGGAGCACCCGTACCGGGAGGAGGGCTGGCGGCTGCTGGCCCTCGCGCTCTGGGCCGGGCACCGGCAGGCGGAGGCGCTGGACGCCCTGCGGCGCGCCCGCACCCTGCTCGGCGAGGAGCTCGGCCTGGACCCGAGCCCGGCCCTGGCCGCGCTGGAGTCGGCCGTCCTGCACCAGCACACCGAGCTGCTGCCGCCGCGGGCCAGGGGGCAGGTGCGGCTCAATGACCTGATGGCGGAGGGTGGTTCGGGCGACGGAGGCCGGGCGGCGGGATCGACCGAGGGCGAACGGCCCGGCGGGACGGCGGCCGGTGGCGTACCGCAGCCGCGCACCGTCGCTCCGGCCGTCGGCGGCGAGGCGGCCGCCGGGTCCGGGGACGGGCCCCGACCGGCGTCCGGTGCGACGGAGGGTGTCGGCCTCGCGCACCGCTCCGCCGGAGGAGTTGACCGCGAGCGGGCCGCCGCGTCCGGGGCCGGGCTCCGTTCGGCGTCCGGTGCGGCCGAGGGCCTCGCCCATCGCCCGGCCCAGGGCGGCCTCGTCGCCCTCGACCCCCGCGAGGTGTTCGTCGGGCGGGAGGACGAGCTGCGCGCGGTCCGGGAGGTGGCGGTCCAGGTGGCCGGCGGGGGGAGCGGGGTGGTGCTGGTCAGTGGGGAGGCCGGGGCCGGGAAGAGCACCCTGCTGCACCGCCTTCGGGTCGAACTGGCCGGCGGGGGTTGGCTGGTGGCGGCCGGGCGCTGTCCGGAGACGGAGGGGGCGCCGGCGGCCTGGGCCTGGACGGAGGCGCTGCGGGCGCTGGCGGCCGCCAGCGCCCCGGACCCGGCGTTCGCCGGTCTGCTGGCGCCGCTGCTGGAGACCGAGGGGCCGTCAGCCGTACCGGGCCCGGAGGACGCCCTCGCCGGGCGGTTCCGGCTGCACCGCGCGGTGGCCGACTGGCTGCGGACCGTCGCCACCGCCCGCCCGGTGGTGCTGGTGCTGGACGACCTGCACGCCGCCGACCGGGAGACCAGGGCACTGCTCGGCGAGCTGGCCACCGGCCAGTCCGTGCCCGGACTGCTGCTCGTGCTGGCACACCGCCCGGGCGAGGGTGAACTCACCGAGACGCTGGGCCAGTTGGCCCGCCTCTCGCCGCGCCGCCTGCCGCTGCGCGGGCTGGCCCCGGCCGAGGCCGGGCGGCTGGTGGAGGCGGTCTGTGCGGCACCGGTCCAGCCCGAAACGGTGGCGGCGCTGGCCGAACGCACCGGCGGCAACCCGTTCTACCTCCGGGAGAGCGCCCGGCTGCTGGCCGCCGAGGGCGCGCTGGTGGCGGTCACTGAGGTGCCGCAGGGCGTCGGCGACGTGCTGCGCCGCCGCTTCGACCGGCTGCCGCCGGAGACCCTGGAGGTGCTCCGGCTCGCGGCGGTGGTGGGCCGGGAGGCGGAGGTGGACGTCCTGCTGGCGGCCGTCGCCCAGCACGAGCCGCAGACCGTACGTCAGCACGCGGTGAGCGACATCCCGCAGTACGGGCCACTCACCGCCCCGTACCGGACCCAGGACGACGAGGACGGCCTGCACGCCGCCCTGGAGACTGCCCTGGGCGGAGGCCTGCTGACCGAACCCGCCCCCGGCGTGGTCCGGTTCACCCACGCGCTGGTCCGCGACACGCTCTACGGCGACCTCACCCGTCTGCGCCGCTCCCGCCTGCACGGCCGGGTCGCCGAAGCCCTCCGCACCCGCCGCCCCACCCAGCTCTCCGCCCTCGCCCACCACTTCGCCCACTCGGCTGGCCCCGCCACCGCGCACCTGGCGGTGGAGTACGCCGTCCGCGCCGCCGAGGCGGCCGAGCGCCGCTACGCCCACGAGACCTGCGCCGCCCTGCTCCGCCAGGCCGTCGAGCTGCTCGATCTCGTCCCCGCCGAGCTGGTGGACCATCAGGCCCGCCGGATCGAGCTGCTCGGCGCGCTGCTGCGGGCCCAGGTGCGGGCGGGGGCGATCCGGGCCGCGCTGGCCACCCGGGCCGCCGCCATCCAGCAGGCGCGGGAGAGCGGACGGTTCGAGCTCTCCGTCGCCGCCTGGACGTCCTGGACCGAGCCGACCCCGTGGGTGGCGCACGCCTACGGCACGGTCGACCAGGCCGCCGTCGAGGCGCTGAACGCGCTCCTCGCCCGCCCCGACCTGCCGCCCGCCACCCGCTGCCACCTGCTCGACGCGCTCTCCTACGAGCTCGACTGCTCCGGCAGCCCGGAGGGTTGGGCGGCGGCCGCCGAGGCGGTGGCGATCGCCCGCCGGGAGGGCGATCCGGTGCTGCTGGCGCACGCCCTGGCCGCCCAGGCCCGGGTGCACGACTACGAGCTGCAGATCGAGCTGCGCACCTCGATCGCCGCCGAGCTGTCCGCGCTCGCCACCGAGCACGACCTGCCCGCCTACCGCTGGCTGGCCGAGCACCTGTGGTGCACCGCGGCTGCGGTCCGCAGCGACTTCGCCGGGGTGCGCGAGCACGCGCTGGCCGGGCTGCGGATCGCCGAGGCCTACCACCTGCCCGAGCTGGTGGACGTGGGCCGCTGCCAGCTCGGCATGCTGGCGCTGATCGAGGGCCGGGAGGAGGAGGCGGACGCCCGCTTCCGGGCCGCCATCGCGGGCCTGTACTCCCGGGACTCGATCCACGCGGAGGGCTTCGACGCGCTCTACCGGCTCACTCGGGCCTTCCAACGCGGCATGCTGGTCGAGGAGTTGCCGCTGATCGAGCGCGGCGCCGAGCTCTACGGCCCGCTGGTGGAGGACATCCGGGCACTGGCCCTGCTGCAGGCGGGCCGCCCGGCGGAGGAGGTGCGGGCCACCCGGGTGGAACGGCGGCCGATCCCGCCGGACTACTACCGCTCCTTCTTCCTCACCCTGCGGGCGCTCGCCGTGATGGCCCTGGACGAGCGGGAGGAGGCGGCCGGGGTCTACGCCGACCTGCTGCCGCACCGCGGCATGGTGGCCGGGGCCGCCTCCACCTCCATCGCGCTGCGCCCGGTCTCGCTCACCCTCGCCGAGCTCGCCACCTACCTGGACGAACCGGAACAGGCGGCCGCGCACCGCCGGGAGGCCGAGGAACTGATCGCCCGGCTGCCGCGGCAGGGGGCCTCCCTGGCGCGCTGACCGGCCGCGGCATGAACGGCGGACGAACTCGGCCGGAACTCCCGGACAACCGGATGTGCCGTCCGCCACACGGCCGGGGCACGCCCCCAGGGTCGCTCCGGCGGGGTGCGGAGGGCCGGATCCCGCAGGTGGGAGGCATCGATCGGGTGCGTACTGACGGTGCGTCCGATCGGGGACGCACGGAGCCCGGAGGTGATCCACTCGACGGGCGCCGTCACCATGACGCATTAGCATCGTGTCACATGGCCGTGCTGACACAGGTGACGACACCGCAGGATGAGGGGACCGGGCCCACCGCCCGGTACGTGGCGGGGCCGGTTCCCGAGCCGCGCACCCTGCTCGACGTGCTGGCGGCGACCACCCGCGCGCACCCCAACGAGCCCGCGCTCGACGACGGCGGCGCCGTCCTGACCTACCGCGCGCTGGGCGCCGAGATCGAGTCCGTGCGGCGCCGGCTGGCCGCCGCCGGGATCGGCCGCGGCGACCGGGTCGGCATCCGGGTGCCCTCCGGCAGCAACGACCTCTACGTCTCCATCCTCGGCGTGCTCGCCGCCGGTGCCGCCTACGTCCCGGTGGACGCCGAGGATCCGGACGAGCGGGCCGAGCTGGTCTTCGGCGAGGCGGAGGCGGTCGGCGTGCTCGGCGCGGGCCGCGCGCTGGCCCTGACGGGCCGTCAACCCGGCGGCCGCACCGGCGAGGTGCCCGCCACCGGCGACGACGCCTGGATCATCTTCACCTCCGGCTCCACCGGCAAGCCCAAGGGCGTCGCCGTCACCCACCTCAACGCGGCCGCCTTCGTGGACGCCGAGGCCGCGCTCTTCCTCCAGGAGGAGCCGATCGGCCCCGGCGACCGGGTGATGGCCGGGCTCTCGGTCGCCTTCGACGCCTCCTGCGAGGAGATGTGGCTGGCCTGGCGGCACGGCGCCTGCCTGGTGCCGGTGCCCCGCTCCCAGGTGCGCGGCGGCGCGGACCTCGGCCCCTGGCTGGCCGAGCAGGAGATCACCGTGGTCTCCACCGTCCCGACCCTGGCCGCGCTCTGGCCGGCCGAGGCGCTGAACGAAGTGCGGCTGCTGATCTTCGGCGGTGAGGCCTGCCCGCCCGAGCTGGTGCAGCGCCTGGTCACCGAGGGCCGCGAGGTGTGGAACACCTACGGTCCGACCGAGGCCACCGTGGTGGCCTGCGCCGCGCTGCTGGACGGCGAGGGCCCGGTCAGGATCGGCCTGCCGCTCCAGGGCTGGGACCTGGTGGTGGTCGGCCCCGACGGACAGCCCGTGAAGATGGGCGAGACCGGCGAGCTGGTGATCGGCGGCGTCGGCCTGGCCCGCTACCTGGACCCGGCCAAGGACGCGGAGAAGTACGCCCCCCTCGAATCGCTCGGCTGGGAGCGCGCCTACCGCTCCGGCGACGTGGTGCAGGCCGAGCCCGAGGGCCTGCTCTTCCTCGGGCGCGGCGACGAGCAGATCAAGCTCGGCGGCCGCCGGATCGAGCTCGGCGAGGTGGACGCGGCGCTCCAGGCGCTGCCCGGGGTGGCCGGCGCGGCCGCCGCCGTGCGCACCGCCAAGGGCGGCAACCAGCTGCTGGTCGGCTACCTGGTCACCCAGGAGGGCTTCGACCGGGCGGCCGCCGTGGAGCGCCTGCGGGCCGAACTCCCGGCCGCTCTGGTCCCGTTGCTCGCCCCCGTCGACTCCCTCCCCACCCGGACCTCCGGCAAGGTGGACCGCAACGCGCTGCCCTGGCCGCTGGCCGACCTCGAACCGGCGGGCCCGGTCGAGCAGTTGTACGGCACCGAGGCCTGGCTCGCCGAGCAGTGGGAGGAGATCCTCGGCGTGCCGGTCGGCAGCGCCCGGGAGGACTTCTTCGCCATCGGCGGCGGCAGCCTGGCCGCCGCCCGGCTGACCACCCTGCTGCGCGAGCGCTACCCGTCGGTGGCCGTGGTCGACCTCTACCAGTACCCGACCCTGCGCAAGCTCGCCCGCCACCTGGAGCAGAGCGGCCAGGGCGACGGGAAGCAGCGCGAGATCGCGCCCGTCCCGGCCCGCGCCAAGCTGCTCCAACTCCTGCTGCTGGTGCCGCTGTTCACCCTCACCGGCCTGCGCTGGGCGACCGGCCTGCTGGCGCTGGGCAACGTCCTGGCCTGGTTCGGCGACTACCCGTGGGCGCCCACCGCCTCCTGGTGGCTGATCGGCGCGGCCGCCGTCCTGCTGTTCAGCCCGCCCGGCCGCCTCGCCCTCGCGGCCGGCGGCGCCCGGCTGCTGCTGCGCGGCGTCGGCCCCGGCCGCTACCCGCGCGGCGGCTCGGTGCACCTGCGGCTGTGGACCGCCGAACGCCTCGCCGAGGTCAGCGGCGCCACCTCGCTCTCCGGCTCCTGGCTGGTCCGCTACGGCCGGGCGCTCGGTGCCAAGATCGGCGAGGACGTCGACCTGCACTCGCTGCCGCCCGTCACCGGCCTGCTCAAGCTCGGCCGCGGCGCCGCCGTCGAGGCCGAGGTCGACCTCTCCGGCTACTGGCTGGACGGCGACCGGCTGGAGATCGGCGCCGTCAAGGTCGGCGCGGGCGCCGTGGTCGGCACCCGCTCGACCCTGCTGCCCGGCGCCAAGGTCGGCAAGGGCGCCCAGGTCGCCCCCGGCTCCGGCGTCACCGGCCAGGTCCCCACCGGCCAGCGCTGGGCCGGCGCACCCGCCGTCAAGCTCGGCAAGGCCGAGCGCAACTGGCCCAAGCAGCGCCCGCCGCGCAAGCCGCTCTGGTCCGCCCTGTACGGGATCAGCGGCCTCGGCCTCACCCTGCTCCCCGTCCTCCCGCTGGCCGCCGCGCTGCTGGTGACGGGTCAGTTCGTCCACCCCGGCGACGGCCTCCAGGACGCGCTCACCGGCGCCTTGCTCGCCCTCGTCCCGGCCACCCTGGCCTACGGCATGGTGCACGCCGGGCTGCTGCTGGCCGCCGTCCGCCTGCTCTCGATCGGGCTGGAGCCGGGCGTCCACCCGCTGCACGGCCGGATCGCCTGGCAGGCCTGGACGGTCAGTCAGCTGATGGACCAGGCGCGGGAGATCTTCTTCCCGCTCTACGCCGGGCTGATCACGCCGGTCTGGCTGCGCGCGCTCGGCATGAGCATCGGCGCCCGGGCCGAGGTCTCCACCGTGCTCGCCCTGCCCAGCCTGACCACCGTCGGCGACGGCGCCTTCCTCGCCGACGACACCCTGATCGCCCCGTACGAGCTCGGCGGCGGCTGGCTGAAGATCGGCCAGGCCGAGATCGGCAAGCGCGCCTTCCTCGGCAACTCCGGGATGACCGCCCCCGGCCGCGCGGTCCCCGACCGGGGCCTGGTCGGCGTGCTCTCGGCCACCCCGAAGAAGGCCAAGAAGGGCAGTTCCTACCTGGGCATGCCGCCGGTCAGGCTGCCCCGCTCGGCCGACCAGGCCGACCAGAGCCTCACCTACGACCCGCCGGCCCGGCTGCTCTGGGCCCGCGGTCTGGTCGAGGTCTGCCGCTTCGTCCCCGTGGTCGCCTCCACCGGCCTGCTGGTGCTGGTGCTCGCCGCGCTGGCCGGCCTGGCCGGGGCGCTGCCGCTCTGGGCCGTCGCGCTGCTCTCCGGCCCGGTGCTGATCGGCGCCGGCCTGCTCGCCTGCCTGGTCTCGGCGGCCGCCAAGTGGCTGCTGGTCGGCCGCTTCAAGGCGGTCGAGCACCCGCTCTGGAGCGGCTTCGTCTGGCGCAACGAGCTGGCCGACACCTTCGTCGAGGTGCTCGCCGTGCCCTGGCTGGTCGGCGCCGTCCCCGGCACCCCGGTGCTCAACCTCTGGCTGCGCTCGCTCGGTGCCAAGGTCGGCCGCGGCGTCTGGTGCGAGAGCTACTGGCTGCCCGAGGCGGACCTGGTCACCCTCGGGGACGGGGCCACCATCAACCGCGGCTGCGTCGTGCAGACCCACCTCTTCCACGACCGGATCATGCGCATGGATACTGTGGTCCTCCACGAGGGGGCCACCCTGGGCCCGGGCGGCATCGTGCTGCCCGGCAGCTCGGTGGGCGCGCGCAGCACCCTGGGCCCGGCCTCGCTCGTGATGCGGGCCGAGTCGGTGCCGGCGGACACCCGCTGGCTGGGCAATCCGATCGAGGCCTGGCAGTCCTGACGGTCCGTCTGGAGCAGGAGCGTACGAAGCGTTGAGTCCCAAGCAGGTGCCGTCCCCCGGCGTCGACCCGTACTTCCCTGAGCACGGGGACCCGCGCTACCGGGTGCACCGCTACGAGCTGACGCTCGACTACCGGCCCGGGCCGAACCGCCTCGGCGGCTCGGCCCGGATCCTCGCGGTGGCCGGCGGCTCGGCGCTGGCCGAGTTCGCGCTCGACCTGGCCGACTTCCGGATCGGCCGGGTGCTGGTGGACGGCAAGGCCGCCCGCTACACCCACCGGGGCGGCAAGCTCCGCATCCGCCCGGCCAAGGCGCCGGCGGCCGGAGCCGCGTTCACCGTCGAGGTGCACTACACCGGCAACCCCAAGCCCGTGCGCAGCCCCTGGGGCGGGCTCGGCTGGGAGGAGCTGGAGGAGGGCGCCCTGGTGGCCAGCCAACCCATCGGCGCCTCCTCCTGGTACCCGTGCAACGACCGGCCCGCCGACAAGGCGAGCTACCTGATCTCGATCACCACCGCCTCCCCCTTCACCGTGGTCGCGACGGGCCGGCTGCTGGCCCGCACCAGCCGCTCCTCCTCCACCACCTGGGTCTACGAGCAGGCCGCCCCGACCTCCAGCTACCTGGTCTCGGTCTCGGTCGGCCTCTACGAGACGGTCCGGCTGGTGGAGGGCGGCGACCCGGGCGAGACCCGCCGCGCGGTCCCGCAGACCGCCTACCTGCCGCCGCGGCTGCTGCCCGAGTTCGGCACCGACTTCGGGCGCCAGACCCGGATGATGCACCTCTTCGAGGAGCTCTTCGGCCCCTACCCCTTCGGCGAGTACGCGGTGGTGGTCGCCGACGAGGAACTCGACGTCCCGGTCGAGGCCCAGGGCTTGGCCACCTTCGGCCGCAACCACCTCGGCGGGCAGCGCGGCTCCGAACGCCTGGTCGCCCACGAGCTGGCCCACCAGTGGTTCGGGAACAGCGTCACCATCGCCGACTGGCGCCACATCTGGCTGAACGAGGGCTTCGCCAAGTACGCCGAGTGGCTCTGGGCCGAGCACTCCGGCGGCCGCAGCGCCTCCGCCCACGCCGCCTCCGCCCACGCCCTCCTCGCCGGCCAACCCCAGGACCTCATCCTCGGCGACCCGGGCAAGCGCCTGATGTTCGACGACCGCCTCTACCAACGCGGCGGCCTCGTCCTGCACGCCCTGCGCGCCGCCGTCGGCGACCAGCCCTTCTTCCGCCTCGTCCAGGACTGGGCCGTCCTGAACCGCCACGGCGTCGTCTCCACCCCCGACTTCCTGGCCCACGCCGACCGCTACGCGGCGACCCCCCTCGACACCCTCTTCGACACCTGGCTCCGCCGCCCCGAACTCCCGCCCCTGCCCGCCCTCCCGCCCCCGCGGCCGGCACACCCGCCGCAGGTGTAGCGGACCGACACACCGACGACGTGAGGTCCCGCCCGGCCGCGACGGCCGGGCGGGACCTCCAGGTTTCGGCGGGTGTCCGCCACCCGGATCACCGGGCTTCCGTGCTGTGGTCAGCCGGCGGCGAGAGCGGTGACCTGAGTGGGGGTCAGGGTGTAGGGGTAGGTGCGGACATCGCTGACGGCACCATTGAGCTTGTTGATGATGTCCCTCTTGTTGTTCATGTAGCAGCCGCCGACGGTGAGTGCGCGGGCGGCGTTGGCGGTGTCGCCCGCGCCCCAGGGGTAGGGCTGAGTGGTGGCTCCGGCGAACTGGCCGTTGACGTAGAGCGTCAGGGCATGGGATTCGGCGTCGTAGGTAACGGCGAGGTGGGCCCATTGGCCGTAGGAGACGCTGTTGTCTCCGGAGCGGGTGTTGGGCAAGTCCATCGACAGGTCGTCCTGGGTGGGTGCGAAGACGCCCCAGGACCGGCTGTTGTTGTTGTACTGGAGGTTGATCGGAGGACGGGTGTCGCCGTTCTGGCAGACGACGGTCTGGTCGTTGTCGGTGGAGGAGTCGATCTTCGCCCAGGCGGCGAGGGTGTAGCTGCCGCTGGTGTCGACTCCGGGGCCGTTGGCGGCGACGTCGATGGCGGTGTTGAAGGTGGGGTTGAAGGTGCCGCTGTGCCAGATGGGCTGCTTGGCGGCGTTGTAGAGGACGAGGTTGCGGTCCGGCTGGAGCTCGATGGTGCTGTTGGCGCTGTTCCAGGTGTTGGTGTGCCAGATCGGGGTGCCGTTGGGCTCGCGGATGACGAAGTTGCCGTCGGGCTGCATGACGGCGGTCGCGCCAGGATGACCCCAGGTGCCCGAGGCCCACAGCGGCACAGGTGAGTTGAGGGCGGCGAGGACCAGGTTTCCGTCACTCTGCATGGTCAGGGTGGTGGTGACGGCAGTGATGCGCTGGCCGGACCTGAGGGCCATGCCCTTGGTGAGGACGGTGCGGGTCCAGGTGCTTGTGGTCTTGGTGGAGTACATCGAGCCGTCGTTCTTGAATTCGGCCGCACCGTTGGTGTTGCCCTTGTGGTCTGTGGTCCAGGTGGCGCCGCTGGGGACGTTCATCGGGTTGGGTCCGGTGCTGTCGGTTGCGGTGCCGTTACTGGTGCTGGCTGCTCCGAGCGACCAACTGCTGGGATTGGCGAGCGTATTGAGGACGCTGTCTTGTGTGGAGGTGAAGGTGTAGCCGGGGTTCGCGGTGCCGGCATTGGTGCGCTCACCTGTGCGGATCTGTACCTGGCCCCTGGGGGTGATGCCCCAGAGGGCGGGCTTTCCGGTGCCGGTTAGGTCACCGTCGGAACCGATCCTCGGGAAGTTGTCCGGGGTGAGTCCGGTTGCGATCTGGGTGGTGCTGGCGACCCCGGTGATGAGCGGGTAGCTGGTCTCCTCGCCGTACTCGTCGGTGATCGTGGCAGTGGCGAGGTTGAAGGTGTGGGCGTTCAGTGCGCCGGTGAGGCGGTTGCGTGCCCACAGGCCGGGGTGGCCCTGTCCGGCCCAGTCACCGGGGGAGAGCAGGTCGACGTCCTTCCACCCGGTGGAAGCCAGTCGGATAGGTGCACCCAGGGTGGTGTCGCTGACGGTGGGGTAGTACCAGAGGGCGGCGTCGCCGTTGGGGGCGGGTTCGACGGTGAGCAGTCCGGTGCGGTTCTGGAACTTCTTCGTCGAGGTGTCCAGCGCGGTGGTGGCCGGGTCGCCGAGGGCAGCGATCTGCCGGGTGCCGGCCCAGGTGGTGTTGTAGCCACTGCAGTCGGGGTTCAGGGCCGACACCGTACAGGCGGGCTTTGCCAGTTTCGTCGAGATGTCGAAGACCCCGGGCACTGAGTCCTTGCCGGGGTTGCGGTAGACCCAGAGGTCGGGAGAGCTCGCCTTGTGGACCAGCAGCGCGTCGATGTTGGTGCCGCCGGTAAGGCTTCCTCGGTGAGTCGTCTGGTAGTTGGCCCAGGTGTCACCGTCTGGAGAGATCGTCTTGGCGGCTGCGACGGTCGCGGAGGCCGAGACGGCGAGGGGGTTGACGGGGACGGTGTAGGCGCGGAGGTTGCCGGCCTGGTCGTGGGTGAGGATGTCGGGGACGGTGTCGCCGGTGACGTCACCGAAGGTCGGGGCGGGCCCATTGGGGTTCCACGGGACGTAGAACGCGTACTGGGCGACGGGCGACCGGTTGCCGGCGTTGTCCCGGGCCTCGATGTAGAGGATGTTGGTGCCCCATCGTGTGGGGGTCACGGGGATTTGGTTCCTGGGCATGGCGTCACCGCAGCGCCAGGCCTCGTTGGAGAGTTGGGGGTCGAAGCTCCATCGCAGGCAGACCACGCCCGAGCGGTTGGGGCCGCCGTTGTCGTCGGCGACGTTCACCGGGATGAAGCCGTTCTGGCCCGTGGTCAGCTTGGTGGTCTCGCCGTTGCCGGAGGGCGGGAACTGGGTGTTCAGGTCGCTGACACGGTTGGGGAAGGAGACGGTGGGCGGAGTGAGGTCGACCTTGAAGAAGCAGGTGGGGGTGGGGCCGGCCCAGCCGACACCCTCCAGTCGGTCGGTTGCGAAGATGCTGTAGCCGTAGGCGTGGCCGTCCTTGATGACGCCCGGCTTGACGGTCCAGGATGCGGTCTGCCCGCTGGGCACGAGGCCGGAGTAGCCGCTGTCGACCTCGGGCGTGCCGTTGAGGCTGTAGTCCCAGATGTGGTTCCAGGAGTAGAGCTGGGCCTGCTCCGGGCTGGAGACCCTGGCGGTCAGAGCGACAGCGCCGTTCTGGTCACTGCCGGCCCCCAGCCAACCCCAGGTGCTGGCGTCGCCGTTTCCGCAGGACTGGAGGTTGTCCTGGGACGGGCTGACCGTCTTCGGCGCGGGGCGGACGGCGGGCTCGGTGGGCGGGTTGGGAACGCGGTCGTACTCGACGTACAGGGCAGGCTGGTTGTTGAAGCGCTTGAAGGCGTAGATGTCGCCTTCGTTGCCGTACAGGCCGAGGGTGACGGTGTCCTGGGTGGTGCCGCGCTGCTGGATGAGGCCGGTGATGTCGTAGCTGAACGGGACAACGCCGTTGCAGCCCGCGTTTCCGGAGCCGCCCACGTCCCTGCGCCCCAGGAAGTCGATCTGGCCGGGCTGGCTGTCCCAGTTGGTACCGCTGCTGATCGCGCCGACGTGGTAGAGGTCGAGCGGGTACTTGGTGTTGCAGTCGAAGTTCGCGGAGCGGACCTGCTGGAAGTCGGCACGCGCGTAGTGGATCACCGTGCCGCGCAGCGGGTTGGTATTGAACTGGTAAAAGCTGCGGTAGACCGACTCGGGGGAGCAGTTGTTGCTGCCGACGGGGTAGGTACCGCATTTTCCGGCACCGGAGTTCTTGGAGGTGCTGCCCCAGTTGGAGGCATCAGTCTTGTAGGCGGACTGGACCCAGGTCCAGGCGTTCGCCTGGTTGTTGGCGTCCCAGCGCTTCCACTCGGGGTCGATGAAGTACGGGGCGGTGCCCTTGGACAGCAGCTCCTGACTGGGCGTCAGGGTGAGACCGGAGGCATCGGCGGTGACGGGCATCGTCGCGACGGTGGCGGACTCGGCCGGGCCGTCGGCCGAACTGACCGTTGCCGCCTCTGCGGCAGCACCCCCATCGGCGCTGGCGCCGGGGGCCGCGCGCAGGACCTTGGGAGCGGCGCCCGTCTTGGCGGATCCGGTGCTGGTGGAGCTGTCCCACATCTTGGAGGCCGGGGCGATCCACCGCGGCTTGCCGTCCGCGGCGCTCGCGGTGAGGGCACCGTCCTCGGCTGCGGTGATGGTGATGCCGTCGGTAGTGGTGGTGAAGCGCAGCCTCTGCAAGGCAGGACTGGCCGCTGCGGCCTGGGTCTTGACGACGAAGACGGTGGTTACGCCGCCGAACTTCGTCGCGGTGACCTTCAGGTCGATGTCGGGCACGACGTTCGGGTAGACGAGCCCGTCGCCGTCCGCGTCCGGGGCCGGCGCCGGGAGGGCGAACGGAGCGGTCAGCGCGAGCTTCTTGCCGTCCGGGCTGGTCATCGTCACGGCCGGGCCGCTGCCGCCACCGGAGAGCACCACGTCACCGGCTGCCGCCTTGGGCGCGTACGACCCGTCGGCCTGCCTGGCCAGCGTCGCGTCCAGGGGCACCCAGGAGGCGCCGCGCCTGACCCTCTGCTGGTCCGGGTGCGACGTGGTGGCCAGATGCCCTTCGGGGGTCGCCGACGTCTCACTGAACTCGGTGGTCAGCCCGTCGATCACCACCTTCTGCCGGGAGGCCTTGGCCCTTGCCATGGCCCGGTCCACCTCGGTCTCCGGCCGCTGCTTCGCACGCTGCTCGGCAACAGCCAGAACGCCAGTGCTCGAGAGGGAAGTAGAGGACTCGGCGGCGAGTGCGGTGGGGCTGGCCAGTCCCACCGTGACGACGAGGGCGCATCCCATGATCACGGGGCGGGGTGGGGGTGACTTGCGGCGATGTGTAGTCAATTTCGGGCTCCTGAAGTGCGGATGGCGCATCAAGTGCGTTCGTGCAGAGCTCCCACCTACCCTTCCGAAGACCTCTGACAGTGCACAACTCAAATCGCCTTCGGTGGGCCCGATTTGCCGCTATCGCGGGATTTGCTGGCCGTGTGACGTGAGCCACTCCGTACGTTCCTGCTGTCTGCCTGCCAGAGGGAACGGCGGCTTGCTACCGTGCTGCGTTCGGTCCTTCGGGGCCGATCCACTTTGGGATGCCTGACCGTCAATTGGGGGTTGTGTCCATGTTTTTGACGCGCAGTACTGATCGTCACCGAAGGGTGAGATCACCGCATTTCCGAAAAGTCTCGATGGTTGTGGTGGCCGGGGTGGTGGGCTCTCTGCTGGCGCCGGTCTCCATGGCTGCTGCCGCTGGGCCCGACTTCTCGCGCAAGTGGTCTCCTACCGGGACCGCTCTGCCGCAGACCAAGTCGGTGAAGGGGGCGGAGGTCGCCCCTGTCGCGACGGCCAAGCCGAAGTACGCGGTCCCGCCGACCTGGCAGCCCAACCCGTCGACCGTGCTGAAGGGGGGCAGCGCCGAGGTCCGGCTCGGGGCATCGCCGCCGTCCGGTGAGCAGGCGAAGGCCGGCAAGGAGTCCGTGGCAGGCGCGTTGCCGGTCGCGCTGACTCCGATCGAGGGCTCGTCCGTCGCCGACGAGTCCGTGCGTGTTGCGGCCGCCGATCCGAAGGTCGCTGTTGAAGCCGGGCTTCCCGGGTACGTCTTCTCACTCTCTCGGGAGCGGGCGGGCGTGGCGGGCCCGGTCCGGGTCGCCGTCGACGTCGGCGAGCTGGCCGAGGCCTATGGGGCCGACTGGGCCTCCCGGGTGCACTTGGTGGCCCTGCCCGGTTGTTCCTTGACGGATCCTCAGAAGCCCGAGTGCCGACAGCAGACGCCCATCGCGTCGAAGCGGGACGCGAGTACGGGCAAGGTCACCGCCGAGGTCTCGTTGCCCGGTGCCGAGGTGCGCACGCAGATCCAGTCGTTGGCGGCACCGTCGGCGCCCATCTCGTCCGCGACGGTGCTGGCGGCGGTCGCCACGCCGTCGGGTGGCGCGGGTGACTACACGGCGACGCCGCTGAGCAGCTCACAGGCCTGGACAGCGGGTTCGGCCTCGGGATCGTTCACCTACAGCTACCCGGTCCAGGTGCCGCCGGCGTTGGGTGGTGCGGCTCCTGCTGTGTCGCTGTCGTATGACTCGGCGTCGGTGGACGGCAAGACGTCAGCAACCAACTCGCAGGCTTCGTGGGTGGGCGATGGCTGGGAGTACAGCCCGGGCTTCATCGAGCGCACCTACAAGCCCTGTGCGAAGGCGGGGATCGCGAACTCGGGGGACCAGTGCTGGGCAGGTGCCAACCTGACCATTTCGCTGGCCGGCCACTCGGGTGAGCTGGTGCCGGACGACACCTCCTGCAAGACGGGGGCGGCGGCTGCCATGGAGCAGTCGGACTGCACCTGGCGGCTGAAGGGTGACGACGGGAGCAAGGTCCAGTTCCTGACCGGTGCGAGCAATGGCACCTGGAACGGTTCCTTCATCAAGCTGACCGACACCGGTGGCACCATCTACTACTTCGGTCTGGCGCACTTGCCGGACGCGAACGGCAACCCCTCGGACAAGGGGCCGGACACTGGCTCGGCGTGGACGGTTCCGGTGTTCTCGCCCAACAGCGGCGACCCGTGCTACGACGCGGCCAAGGGCAAGGCCTCGTGGTGCCGGACGGCCTGGCGCTGGAACCTGGACCATGTGGTGGACCCGCACGGGAACCTGACCACCTACACCTACACGCCGGAGACCAATTACTACGGGCTCGGTGGTGGGCAGAACAACGGCAACGGCACCAACACCCCCTACACCCGTGGTGGTGTCCTGAAGGTCATCGGGTACGGGCAGCTGCTCTCGGACCAGATCGCGGCGAGCGGTGGGCACAACCCTGCCGCGAAGGTCGTCTTCGACAGCGGCGAGCGCTGTGTCTCGGCGGGAAGCGCATGTGATGCGGGCAACCGCAACGAGGGGCACGCCACCGACTGGCCGGACGTTCCGCTGGACCAGCAGTGCCAGTCCACCGGCTCCTGTGCCAACTACAGCCCCACCTACTGGACTTCCTGGTGGCTGAACAGCATCACCACCCAGGTCCGGTTCAACGGCTCCTATCAGGACGTCGACCAGTACAAGCTCGACCACCGCTTCGTCAATGTGGTCAACACCACCGAGAGCACCCGGGTCCCGTGGTTCGGTGCCATCACCCGCACCGGCAAGGACCAGCAGGCCACCGGCGCCGACATCCGGCTGCCCAAGGTCGAGTTCACCGAGATGCTGTTGTCCAACCGGGTCGACGGCACCAACCTCGTGCCCTCGCGCCCGATGTACAACCGCCCGCGCATCCAGTTGATCGCCACCGAGACCGGCGGCACCATCGGCGTCGACTACTACCCGGCTGACTGCTCGCGGGTGAACAACCTGATGCCCCGTGCCGCGGACGACAACGACCGTTCCTGCTACAACGTCAAGTGGCGTGTGCCAGGCCCGGATCCGGATCCGACCCCGGTCGACGACTGGTTCCAGCGCTACCCGGTCAAGAGTGTCACTCTGAACGCCAACACCCCCGGCTCGGTCGCGATGACCACCGAATACACGTACGGCACGCCGGCCTGGCACCGCAACGACTCCCTGTTCGTGGAGAACAAGGACCGTACCTGGGACGGCTTCCGGGGCTACTCGAGTGTGACCACGGTGAAGGGCAGCGGGCAGGACGGGGACAAGTCCCGCAGGTCCGTGTTCTACCACCAGGGCATGCACGGTGACATCACCTCCAGTGGTGCCGTCCGCAACGTCCAGATCGCCGGCCCGAACAGTGGCCCCGTCACCGACTACGACTGGCTCTCCGGCCGGGTCCTGGAGGAGGACAGCTACAGCAAGCTCGGCGGGAACGTCACCTCGTACACGGTGAACCGAAGCAGCGGCGAAGTCGCCACCGCGAACCACAAGAGGACCGGCCTGCCGGACCTCGTAGCGCGCTACGGCGAGACGAGCGGCACATCGACCGTCAAGTCCGCCAAGGCGGACGGCTCCTGGCGAACCGCGACGACCACGACCACGACGGACCCGAGCCGGAACAACCGGCTGACGACCTCGCTCTCCACTGCGGACGACCTCCCGGAGATCTGCTCCCGTCCTGGCTACGTTGAGGCTCCGGACCCGCAGGTGACCGCCTTGGTGGCAGAGCAGCTGAGCGTCAGTGGGGCGAACTCGTGCACCGCTGCGCCGAACGAGCAGAACACCGTCTCCTGGGCCCGGACCTACTACGACGGCAAGCCGTTCAAGCAGTCGGGCAAGGCTGCAGAGCAGACCACCCTCGAGACGCTCGACAAGTTCAACGGCAGTTCCGCAGCTTTCTCAGTCCAGGCAGTCCAGAGCTACGATCAGTACGGCCGCATGCTCTCCCTCACAGACCCGAGTGCGACCGACAGCGGCCACACTGGCGGCTCCACGGTCACCACCGCATACACCGCCTCGGGTGTGGGTGAGCTTCCCAGCAGCATGTCGGTGACCACGCCGGCGCCGGTGGGTGCGGCAGACCAAGGCAGCGGTCGAACGACCGTCACCGTCTTCGACACGGCCCGCGGCTTGACCCGGACTGTCACCGATCCGAACAATCGCACCACCAGGGTCACTTACGACCGGGTGGGCCGGACGCTCGGAGTGTGGGGGCCGGGCCGCAGCACCAGCGACACCCCGACGGCGGCCTACTCATACTCCGTTACAGAACCCGTCATCTCGGCGGACGGTCGGACTCGGACGGTGACCCCGCCCAGTATTTCCACCACAAGCGTGATCGGTGTCGGTCCCAACTACCAGACCGTCACCTCGACCCAGATCATGGATGGTCTGGGGCGGGTCATCCAGACGCAGACGCCCCCGGCGGTCTCGGCGTACACCGGCCGTCTGCTGGCCGACACGTTCTACGACTCCTTCGGCCGCGTGGTCCGGGCCAACAACGGCTGGTACAACGACACGGCCGGCCCGAGCACGAAGCTGTACCAGACCACCACACAGGAGGTACCGAACCAGACCTACACCGAGTACGACGGTCAGTCGCGCCCGGTGAAGACCTCGTTCGTGGCCCTTGGAGTGGTGCAGTCCGCCAAGGTGACCAGCTACCCGGGTGTCGACCGAACCGACGTCACCCCGCCTACCGGGACGACCTCGACCAGCACCGTCACGAACGCCCGCGGGCAGACCACGCAGCTGTGGCAGTACAAGACCACCACGGCCACTGGCAATCCGGCGGACGCGGACATCTCCTCGTACACCTATGGCCCGGCAGGCCAGTTGGTGACGCGTAAGGATGTGGTGGGCAACACCTGGACCTACGGCTACGACGTGCAGGGTCGGCAGGTCACCGCAACCGATCCGGATGCGGGCACCACGACCAAGCGGTACGACGGCGCAGGGCAGTTGGTCTCGACCACTGACGCTCGCGGGCAGAGCTTGACGTTTACCTACGACCTGCTCGGCCGCAACACCGCTACCTATGACGGCTTGGCGGTCGACCCGGCGAGGCAGCGTACCGCCCGCACCTACGACAAGGTCCTCAAGGGACAACCCTCTGAGTCCACCCGTTACGTCGGCGGACGCTCCGGAACCGCCTACACCAGCGCGGTCCTTGCCTACGACGGAGCGTCGTACCGTCCTACCAAGAGCACCATCACGATCCCCGGCTCCGACATCGGTTCCCCGAACCCGTACGTCTTCACCTACCAGGCCACCTACGACCAGGTCACAGGTCTGCTGGTGTCCGACAACCGGTCCAAGGTCGGCAACATCGCGAGTGAGACCGTCAATTACCGCTACGAGAAGTATGGGCTCCTCGACGGCTACGGTACCGCCAGCACGGTCTACGACTTGTCGAACGACTACGACGCCTACGGCCGTCCGGTCCGCACCCGTGTGAACCCGTGGGGTACTCAGATCGTCGCGACGAATACCTACGACGAATCCACCGGCCGCTCGCTGGCGCAGTACATCGACAAGCAGACCGCCGCCACCGGCGCGGTCCAGCAGACCACCTTCGCCTACGACGCCTCGGGGCGCATCACCGCAGTACGCACCATCCCCAACAACACCCCGTCCGCCACCGACCTGCAGTGCTTCACCTACGACTACCTCAACCGTCTCGCCACTGTCTGGAGTGACACCGGCGCCCTGGCCATGGCACCGCAGCCGGCCGTCGGCGGCCGCGGCGCCTGCGCCAACGCGACACCTACCAGCGGAGCCGTCGCGCCGGCCAAGACCACGGTCGGCGGTAGCGCCCCCTACTGGCAGGACTACACCTACGACCTCACCGGCAACCGCAAGAGCCTGACGAACCATCACATCGGTGGTGACACCAGCCAGGATGTCGTCACCACTCAGACGTTCCCCGTTGCGGGCAGCCTCAACGACGGCAGTGGATCGGGTGGCCCGCACGCCTTGACCGGGTCAGCGGTGGGTGAGGGCAGCCCTAGTACCACCTACTCCCGCTACGATGCAGCCGGGAACGCCACCAGCCTGCGCTCCTTCGGTGACGGCACCACCACCCTCAACTGGAGTCCCGAGGGCAAGCTCGACACCTACAACCCGCCCGTCCAGATCCAGGGCGTCGCGGGCCTGTGCCTCGACACCCGCGGCGGTACCGATGCCGACGGAACCCTGGAACAGGTCGCCACCTGCCACAGCGGCGGCGGCCAGAAGTTCAACACCAGTGGCAACCTGCTCAAGACCTTCAACAAGTGCGTCACCGCGATGGGCACCACCACCGGCTCACAGGTCCAACTCCAGTGGTGCGACGGCCGCTCGAGCCAGACCTGGACCACCCGCGCGGACGGCACCATCCTCAACGGCGCTGCCAACCTCTGTCTCACCGCACCCGACAACGCCACCAGCGGCACCGCACTCACCGCCGCCACCTGCACCACCGGCCCCGTCGCGGCCGGCCAGAAGTGGAACGTCCCCAACAAGGACACCACCTACGTCCACGACGCCGACGGCAACCTGCTCGTGCGCCGCAACCCCGGCAAGACCACCATCACCCTCGGCCAGGACGAGGTCACCTACGACACCACCACCGTCCCCGCCACCACCACCGGCACCCGCTACTACACGATGCCCGGCGGCCTGACCCTGGTCCGGGAAGGCACCAAGTCCACTTACCAGATCACCGACCACCACAACACCGCCAACCTCTCCTTCGACGCCACCACCCTCGCCGAATCCCGCCGCCCCACCGACCCCTTCGGCCAACCTCGCGGCACCCAGCCCGGCACCTGGGCTGGCACCAAGGGCTTCGTCGGCGGCACCAAGGACGACACCACCAAGCTCACCAACCTCGGTGCCCGCCAGTACCAGACCCTCACCGGCCGATTCCTCAGTCCTGACCCGATCATCGACAACGCGGACCCACAGCAGTGGAACCCATACGCCTACAGCGACAACGACCCCATCAACAAGAGCGACCCCAGCGGCCTGAAGCGGGAAACAGACTCCAGCACTGGCTGTGCGAGAGATGCTTGCGTGCAGTGGGCAGCCGCTGAAGAGCAGAAGGCGACGGAGCAGGCGAAGAGCACCGGAAGGCAGGCGGAGGGATCCGGCTTTCTGAACTATGCGGCCGGATTCGGCAGGAGCATCGTCAAGAATATCAAGGAGCCAATCAAGAGTGCTCGGGATGTTATTCAGGAAGGTGTCTCTTCTGGATTTGATTGCATCACGGGCTCGATGGCCGGATGCAAGAACAACCTTTCCTTGCAGTGGAGTCTGAATCCGAACAATCCGGAGTTCGGCCTGGGCATGGTTATGGGCTTGGTCAATGATGGAAAGGGAATCTACGACGGCTTCAAGAACGGCCAGCCAGGCGAGGCGACTGGAGACTCTGTGTTTCTCGTCGCTTCTTTCCTGCCACCTGTCAGGGCGGCGAGAGCCGCGAGGTTGGCCGAGGCTGCAGGAAAGGTAAAATCTCCGCTAAACTTGTTGGAGAAGTGTCTTCTGCCGCACAGCTTCTTGCCTGGAACCCTTGTGCTCATGGCAGACGGGACCATGAGAGCAATTGAGAAAGTCTCTGTCGGCGACGCGGTGCTTGCAGCCAATCCGCAGACCGGCGAGACAGGCAAGTATCCGGTTGCTGCTACGATCACCACTCCTGATGATCAAGATTTTACCGACTTGTCCCTTGTGCGGACTGGAGGACCTGAGGGCGAGGTTCTTGTTGGCGAGATCACTTCGACTCAGACTCATCGGTTCTGGAACGTTTCATCACAGGAGTGGACGGAGGCTGCAGACCTTCGTGTAGGTGACGAGGTGCTACAGTCCGACGGGCGGCTGCTCGTTGTTAAATCTGTAAAGAGCTATCGGATCCCGCCTAGGGTGGCGCATGATCTGACGATCTCGGCCGTCCATGCGTACTATGTACTGGCAAACAATGCGCCTGTTCTCGTCCATAACGACAATGGGTGGAGGGTGCCTGACGATTACATAGTTGTCCGAGGCGGTAGTAACCCTGACATGAGCGGCCAGTTCTCCACTTCTTTCGGTCGGACGCTGGAGGCAGCTAGTGCAGCAAATGCGTACGGAAAGATCCGGTGGACGACTGCGGGAGAAATTCGGGCTGGCGGTGGAAAGGTAGATTATGCCCCAGAGCCGGTGGGTGGGTCGAAGAATGACCCGCGGATAAACTACAATCACGCGAACGTTGAGCTCGGTGCGGGGGGCGATCCGTTCTCTGATCCAATCGAGAACCCGGTTGCCCCAGGTAGGGCTCGGCAGCTCAATGAGCACCTCGGATCCCCGCGCTGTGGGGGTTAGGACCAAAGACCGCCTTTGAGGGGAAAATAGTCCATGTCCTTTGAGTCATTGACATCTCATGAGATCGATGAAATAGAGAAGCGCGCAGCGCTGGCGACGCCTGGGCCATGGGTTCCGGTCCTGGAAACGCGCGGAGCTACGGGTGGGGGGAGCTGCATTCAGGTCGCTCCTGAGACGGCAGAAGTTGACGATGAGCTCTACATTAGCCGTTTTGTTGCTGGAGCTGATATTCGGAGCCCGAATATTCAGCTCGATGCAGACCTGGATTTTATTGCCTATGCCCGCAGTGATATTCCACGCCTCATTGCGGAGGTTCGTAGGCTGCGGGAAGCCCTGCGGGACGCTGGCGTCTGATCGTGGTGGGGTGAAGCGGAGTTGAATTTGAGTTAATCCGTCGAGTGCGCGGTTCTCTTTGAGCCGAAGGCCCGACTGGAATGAATTCCAGTCGGGCCTTCGGCTGTTGTTTGTGCCAGGCGTTTGAAGGTTGGCAACCGTTGCGGATGGTCGGAGATCCGCTGATTGCATTGATATGTACTAGCCGGGGTCGCGCCAGTACCGGATCGCTACGATGGTGGACTGACTCCAGATCCGAACCTGCTTTTATATCGGTTTAGTTCGGGGCCGGTGGCGGCAGCTCAACCTCAGGATTACGCCGAGCGAGCAGTGGTCGACGCATCTCCATTCGGCGTACCATCGTTCGGCAGTGGCCACTCTTGGCGGAACTTCGAAGGCAGCTTAGACATTGTTGATCCGTTTGCTGGCGATATGACCAGAGTGAGATCTTCCCAGTGCATGCCGAGGACTTCAGGCGTGCGCAGTCGGGTGCGGAGTGCGACCTCGAATAGGGCCTGCAGGCAGTGGCCTTCGACGGTGGTGAGGAACCGTCGGGCCTCGGCGACGGCGAGCGGTTCAGAGCGTCGGGGTCGGGGTGCGCCGGTCTTAAAGACCGGGGGCGGTGAGTGGGGACAGCATGCTGACGTCATGACTGTCTTTCTAGCTCAACGGGGCGTCAGACGGTGACGGGCTCGCGGGGGGTGGGGGCGGGCTGGTCGGTGCCGTGCTCGATGTTGAGTTGGGGGAGGAGGCGGTCGAGCCAGCGGGGGAGCCACCAGTTGGCGCGGCCGAGGAGGGTCATGGTGGCGGGGACCAGGACGAGGCGGACGACGGTGGCGTCGACCAGGACGGCGGCGGCCATGCCGACGCCCATCATCTTGACGGTGACGTCCGGGTCGAGGGCGAAGCCGATGAAGACGGCGACCATGATGGCGGCGGCGCTGGTGATGACCCGGCCGGTGGCGGAGAGGCCGCGGACGACGCTGCCGTGCGGGTCCTTGGTGAGCAGCCAGTCCTCGCGGACGCGGGCCAGCAGGAAGACCTCGTAGTCCATCGAGAGTCCGAACAGCACGGTGAACATCAGGATCGGCACCCAGCTGGAGACCGGCACCGCGTGTGGCAGCCCGAGCAGCTCCGCGCCGAAGTCGGTCTGGAAGACGGCCGTGGTGACGCCGTACGCGGCGGCCACCGAGAGCAGGTTCATCGCGGCGGCCTTGACCGCCAGGACCGGGGCGCGGAACAGCAGGGTGAGCAGGATCAGCGAGAGCGCCACCACGAACGGCACCACCACCCACAGGCGCGAGGCCAGTCGGTCGGAGATGTCGGCGAAGGAGGCGACCACGCCGGTGGCCTCGGCGCCGGCCGGGAGGACGCCGTCGCGCAGGCGGTCGAGGAGTTCCTTGGTCTTGACGTCCTGCGGTCCGGTGGTCGGCCGGACGGTGAGGACGGCGGCGTCCCCGGCCCGGTTGACCACCGCCGGGGTGACGGCGGCGACGCCCGGGGTGGAGGACAACTTGCCGGTCAGGGCTGGGAGTTCGGTGGAGGGCAGGGTGTGCAGGTCGACGGCGATGACCAGCGGGCCGTTGGCCCCGGGCCCGAAGGCGGCCGCGGTCAGGTCGTAGGCCTGGCGGGTGGTGTGGTCGGCGGCCTGGCTGCCGGCGTCCTGCGGCCAGGTGCGCATGCCGAGCACCGGCGCGGCCAGCGCGAGCAGGACGACCAGCGAGGCGAGCGCCCCGGTCAGCGGGCGGCGGCCGATCAGCCGGGCCCAGCGTTCGGTGCGGGTGGGGGCGGAGGAGCCGGCGCGGGGAGCCGCCGTGCCCGCCGCGAGGCCGAGCCGTTCGGCCTTGCGGAGCAGCCGGTGCCCGGCCATCGCGCACAGGGCGGGCACGAGGGTGAGCGAGGCCAGCATCACGGCGCCGACCACCACGAAGGTGGCGTAGCCGAAGGAGGAGTAGACGGAGAGCCCGGCCAGGCGCAGGCCGAGCAGCGAGACCAGGACGGTGGCACCGGCGATCACCACCGAGGACCCGGCGGTGGCGGTGGCCTCGGCGGCTGCCTCCCGGGGCGTCAGGCCCCGTCGCAGGCCCTCGACGTGACGGCTCACCAGGAGCAGCGCGTAGTCGATGCCGACACCGAGGCCCACCATGGTGGCGACGGTCGGGGCGGTGGCGCTGATGTCGGTGACGGCGGCCAGCAGGGTGGTGAGCGCGGTGCCGAGGCCGAGCCCCGCGAGGGCGACCAGCAGCGGGAGCCCGGCCGAGACCAGGGTGCCGAGCGCGACCACCAGGATGATCAGGGCGGCGATCACGCCGACCATCTCGGCGGTGCCGTCGGGGGCGGAGAAGTTCTCCGGCAGCTGGCCCCCGAAGGCGACCTGGAGCCCGGCCGCCTCGGTGGGCGCGGCGGCGGAGCGCAGCGCGTCCAGCCCCTCGGAGCCCTTGAAGTCGGTGACGGGGACGGAGTAGTCGACCTGGATCAGCGCGGTGGCGCCGTCGGCGGAGAGCACCGGGGCCGCGGCCGAGGCGGCGTGCGGGAGGGCGGCCAGCCGTCCGTGCAGCTCGGCCAGCGGCTGGTCGGATATCCGCTGCCCGCCCCGGTCGTGGACGACCACCCGGGCGCCGGCGCCGGAGAGCTCGGGGAAGCGTTCGCGCAGCAGGTCGGCGCCGGCGGTGGAGCGGGTGCCGGGCACCCGGTAGTCCTCGCGCGGCTCGCCGCCGAGGGTGCCGGCCAGGGTGAGGGCGAGGGCCAGCAGGAGGAGCCAGCCGAGCAGGGTGCGCCAGGGCCTGGCGGCGGCGGAGCCGCCGAGGCGGCCGAGGAGTGAGGACATCGCGGTTGCCTTCCGGCGGAGTATCGGTCAGGGCCAGCCTCGGGCGCGCGACTTGGAGCTCACTTGGGGTGGTTCGTGGCCGTCCTCCAAGTGACTGGTCCGAACGGAGTGTCAGGAACGGACATAAGCTGACAATTAGGATCTAATCGCTCTCATGATCCGACCTTGGTCTGAACCCCCGTCAGAACGGGGGTGCCGGAGTTGAGCCTGCTCCGGGAGAACGCCGTCCTCGCGCTCTTCGCCTGCCTGGCCCTCGGCTACCTGATCGGCAAGCTGAGGGTCGGCCCGATCCAGCTCGGCGGGATCTGCGGCACCCTGATCGTCTCGATGCTGATCGGCGCCCAGAAGGTCTCCGTCAACGCCGACGTGAAGAACGTGGCCTTCGCGCTCTTCATCTTCTCGCTCGGCTACATGGCCGGCCCGCAGTTCGTCGCCAACCTCAACGCCAAGGGCCTGCGCTTCGGCGTGCTCTCGGTGCTGGAGGCGGGCGTGGTCATCCTGATGGCGCTCGGCTTCGCCACCGGCTTCGACCTGGACGTCGGCACCGCCTCCGGCATCCTGGCCGGGGCGGCGACCGAGTCCGCCGTGGTCGGCACCGCCCAGGAGGCCATCTCCAAGCTGACCGGGATCACCCCGGACCAGTCCCAGGAGCTCCAGGCGCACGTGGCCACCGCGTACTCGGTCTGCTACCTCTTCGGCCTGGTCACCATCGTCATGCTGACCAGCCAGATCTTCCCGATGCTGATGCGGATCAACCTGGCCGACGCCAGCCGCGAGATCTGGGAGCGGATGCGCGGCGGCGACGCCGGGCTGGAGGCCGGGGAGCAGGCCGCGCTGCCGGCCCTGGTCGGCCGCACCTACCTGGTCTCGCAGGGCGAGGGCAGCAAGGTCGGCGACTTCGAACGGGCCGAGAAGCAGCTGGTCTCGGTCGAGGGCGTCAAGCGCGGTGAGCAGGTGCTCACCGTCGAGCCCGGCCTGGTGCTCAAGCGCGGGGACCGCGTCCTGGTGGTCGGCCGCCGCGAGGCCGTGATGGACGCCGGGCACGAGCTCGGCCCGGAGACCTCCGGCGTGCCCGGGCTGGACAGCCCGCTGGCCGTGCGCGAGGTGGTCGTCACCCACAAGGAGCTGAACGGACGGACCGTCAACCAGCTCCGGGCGAGCGAGCCGGAGGCGGTCGGCGGGGTCTACCTGACCGACATCCAGCGGGTGGACCACCACCTGCCGGCCGTCGGCGAGACCGAGCTGCACCAGGGCGACACGCTGACCGTGGTCGGCGCCCGCGCCAAGGTGGAGAAGTTCGCCGCCAAGGTCGGCGCGACGGTCCGTCAGGACACCGCCGACTACATCTACATCAGCCTCGGCATCTGCCTCGGCGTGCTGCTCGGCGAGGTCACCATCCACGCCGGGGACGTCAACCTCGCCCTGGGCACCGGCGGCGGCTGCCTGATCGCCGGCCTGTTCTTCGGCTGGCTGCGCGCCCAGCGCCCGACCTTCGGCGCCTACCCGCCGGTGGCCGCGCAGACCGCCAAGGACCTGGGCCTGGCCATCTTCATCGCCGTCACCGGCATGGCGGCCGGCCCGGACGCCGGCCCGCTGCTCAAGGAGTACCCGGTGCTGCTCCCGGCCGCCGGGATCCTGATGGTGCTGGTCCCGGCCTTCCTGTCGTTCTTCGTCGGCCGCAAGCTGCTGAAGATCGAGAAGCCGATCCTGATCGGCGCCATCGCCGGCCAACAGTGCTCGACCCCCGCGATCACGGCGGTGAGCAACGTCGCGCAGAGCAGCGTGCCGATGCTCGGCTACACGATCACCTACACCATCTCGAACTTCCTGCTACCGCTCACCGGCCCCGTGCTGGTCGGCATCATCGGCCTCTGACGAAGGAGCGCGAGGGACCACGATGGACTGGATCACCGACCACGTCTTCAAACCGTACCCAGAGCTGCTGATCTTCCTGACCATCGCCATCGGCTTCCTGGTCGGCAAGATCCGCTACAAGGCCATCGGGCTGGGCGCCGTGACGGGCTGTCTGATCGCCGGGCTGTTCACCGGCTGGGTGACCGAGGTCAGCGTCAACGGCACGGTGAAGTCGGTCTTCTTCATCATGTTCCTGTTCGCGCTGGGCTACAAGGTCGGCCCGCAGTTCTTCCGCGGGCTGAAGAAGGACGGCCTGCCGCAGGTCTCGGTGGCGGTGGTGGTCTGCGTCACCGGTCTGCTGGTCTGCTGGGCCTTCGACGAGATGCTCGGCTACGGCCCGGGCCTCGGCGCCGGCCTGCTGGGCGGCGCCCTCACCCAGTCCGCGGTGATCGGCGTCGCCCAGGACGCCATCGCCAACATCCAGGGCCTGACGCCCGACCAGATCACCGCCGAACAGAACCTGGTGCCGGTCGGCTACGCCGTCACCTACCCGCTCGGCACCATCCTGTGCGCGGTGCTGCTGGCCAACATCGCGCCCCGGCTGCTCAAGAGCAACCTGGCCGAGGACTCCCGGCAGCTGGCCATCGAGCTGGACGCCCCCGAGTCCAACCCCGACCTGGCCGAGGGCTACTACGAGGTCGTGCTGCGCGCCTTCACGGTGACGGCCGACAGCCTGGTGGGCCGGACCATCGACGACATCGAGGCCCAGCAGAAGGAGCAGGGCCGCCGGATCTACATCACCCGGGTCCGCCGGGACGGCGAGATCGTCGACCACACCCAGCAGACCGTCATCCAGCACGGCGACTCGATCGCGGTCTCCGCGCTCCGGCACGACCTGGTGGACTTCGACCCGGCCCGGCAGATCGGCCCGGAGACCGACGACGCCGGCCTGCTCAGCTACCAGACCGAACACCTGCACGTGGTCGCCTCCAACAAGGAGCACCTGGGCAAGACGGTGGCCCAACTGCGGCGCGAGCCCTTCATGGTGGGCGTCTACGTGGACAAGGTCTACCGGGCCGGGGCCGAGTTCCCGTACCGGCTCTCCACCGAGATCGAGCGCGGCGACACCTTGGTGCTCACCGGCCCCAAGCGGCTGGTCGACCCGGCCACCGCGGCGATCGGCAAGCCGGTGCCGACCAGCTTCGCCACCGACATGATCTGGGTCGGCCTGGGCATCTTCCTCGGCGGCTGCATCGGCATCCCGGCGCTCACCGCCGGCGGCGTGCCGATCTCGCTCTCCACCTCGGGCGGCGCCCTGATCATGGGTCTGATCTTCGGCTGGATCCGCGGCCGCTACCCCACCTACGGCAACGTGCCGCCCGGTGCGCAGTGGTTCATGGACACCTTCGGCCTGTGCGCCTTCGTCGCCATCGTCGGCATCAACGCCGGGCCGAGCTTCAGCAGCGGTCTCTCCCAGGCGGGTTGGGGCCTGCTGCTGTGGGGCGCGGTGGCCACGGTGATCCCGCTGATCGTCGGCATCCTGGTCGGCCACTTCGTCTTCAAGATCCGCACCCCGATCCTGATGGGTGTGGTGGCCGGCGCCCAGACCACCACGGCCGCGATCGGCGCCATCAACGAAGAGTCCAAGTCCCAGATCCCGACGCTCGGTTACACCATCCCGTACGCGGCAGGCAACGTCCTGCTGACCATCTGGGGCGCCATCATCGTCGCCCTGCTCGGTTAGGAGAGCACGTACATGAGCAAGCCCTCGATCAGCCGCGAAGAGATCCAGCGGCTGTCCAAGCTGAGCCCGTTCGAGCTGAAGGGCGAGTTCATGCGGCTCGCCCAGGCCTACCAGGCCGACCAGCCGGGCCAGAAGGACAAGTCCACCTCGCACATGCTCAACGCCGGGCGCGGGAACCCGAACTGGATCGCCACCGGCCCGCGCGAGGCGTACCTGGCGCTCGGTCACTTCGCGCTCTCCGAGAGCCGCCGGGTGTGGACCGCCGACAACCTCGGCGGGATGCCGGAGAAGCACGGCATCGCCGAGCGCTACGACCGCTTCGCCCGCTCGCACCCCGAGCTGCCCGGCATCGAGATGCTCACCGCCTCGATCGGCCTGGCCGTGGACCGCTTCGGGCTGGACCGGGAGGGGTTCATCCACGAGCTGGCCGACTCCCAGGTCGGCGACAACTACCCGGTGCCGGACCGGATGCTGGTCAACGCCGAGCAGATCGTCCGCGGCTACCTGCACCAGGAGCTGATGCAGAACAAGCAGCCGGCCGACCAGCTCGACCTGTTCGCCACCGAGGGCGGCACGGCCGCGATGTGCTACATCTTCGACTCGCTGATGAAGAACGGGATCCTCAAGAAGGGCGACAAGATCGCCCTGATGGTGCCGGTCTTCACCCCGTACATCGAGATCGCCGAACTCGACACCTTCGACTTCGACGTGGTCAAGGTCTCGGCCTCCAACTTCGCCGAGACCGGCGTGCGCGGCTGGCGCTACCCGACCGAGGAGGTGGCGAAGCTGGAGGACCCGGCGATCAAGCTGGTCTGCCTGGTCAACCCCTCCAACCCGCCCTCGCTGGCGCTCTCCCAGCGGGTCGCCGACCAGATCAAGCAGATCGTGGCGACCAAGAACCCCAACCTGCTGATCGTCACCGACGACGTCTACGGCACCTTCGTCAACGGCTTCCGCACCATCGCCGCCGACCTGCCGCGCAACTCCCTGCTGGTGTACTCCTACTCCAAGCACTACGGCTGCACCGGCCACCGCCTCGGCGTGATCGGCCTGCACCGGGACAACGTCATCGACGAGATGCTCGCCAAGCTCCCGGCCGAGGAGAAGGCCCGGCTCGCCAAGCGGTACGGCACCCTCACCCTGGAGCCGGAGAAGATCCGCTTCATCGACCGCCTGGTCGCCGACTCCCGGCAGGTGGCGCTCAACCACACCGCCGGGCTCTCGCTGCCGCAGCAGGTGCAGATGACGCTCTTCTCGCTCTTCGACCTGCTCCCCGAGGGCCAGGCGTACAAGGAGAAGGTCCAGGCGATCGTCCACCAGCGCCTCGCCCTGCTGCTGGAGGGCTCCGAGATGAAGATCGCGGAGGACCCGGGCCGGGCCGGGTACTACATCGAGCTGGACCTCCAGGCGGAGGCCGAGCGGGTCGCCGGGCCGGAGTTCGCCGAGTTCCTGCTGAAGAACTACGAGCCCACCGAGCCGCTCTTCCGCCTCGCCGAGCAGACCGGCGTCGTCCTCCTCAACGGCGGCGGCTTCGACGGCCCCGAGTGGTCCGTCCGGGTCTCCCTGGCCAACCTCGACGACCTCGACTACCTGAAGATCGGCCACCACCTGCGGCAGATCTTCCTCGACTACCGCACCGAGTGGGAGCAGTCCAAGGCCTGACCGCCGCACCGCTCCGGGGAGCCCCCGCCGTCCCGACGGCGGGGGCTCCCCGCGCTCTCGGGGCGCATGCTGGAGGCAGGGGCAGCGGACCCCTCCGGAGGCGGCCATGGAGATCAGACCCCCAGCGGGCGTGGTGGTCGGGGTGGACGGCTCGGCGCACGCCGCGGCCGCCGCGGAGTGGGCGGCCCTGGAGGCGGAGCGGCGGCAGTGCTCGCTGCACCTGGTGCACGCGGTCGAGACCGGCACCATCACCGTCCCGCCCCGCTCCGGCGCCGCCCTCACCGACCTGATCCTGAAGAACGGGCAGGAGGTGCTGGACCTGGCCCTCGCCGAGCTGGGCGCCGCCCATCCGTCGCTGCGGCCGACCGGCGACGTGGTGCCCAAGGACCCGGCCGCCGCCGTGGTGACCGCCGCCGAGCACGCCGAGCTGGCCGTGGTCGGCACCCGGGGCCACGGCGGCTTCGCCTCGCTGCTGCTCGGCTCGGTCAGCCTGCGGGTCTGCGCGCACGCCGGCTGCCCCGTGGTGGTGGTCCGGGGCCGCGCGGGGGACGGGCACCAGGTGTTGGTCGCGGTCCGCGAGGAGCGGGACGCCGAGGCGGTCCGGTTCGCCGCCCGGGAGGCGGAGCTGGCCGGGCTCCCGCTCCGGGTGCTGCACGTCTGGTCCCCGGTGGTGGCCGACGTGACCAACGCCGCCCCGATGCTGGACGAGCTCGGCGAGGAGTCCGACCTGCACCGCCAGCTGCTGCACCGCACGGTGGACCCGGTCCGCACCGAGTTCCCCGGGCTCGACCTGGAGGCCGAGGACTTCTCCGGCCCGGCGGCCGCCACCCTGGTGGACGCCTCCGCGGAGGCCGCCCTGGTGGTGATGCCCCGTCACGCCCCGGCCCCGCGGCTGGGCCTGCGCCTGAGCACGGCGGCGCACGCCGTCCTGCACCACGCCCACTGCCCGGTGGCGATCGTGCCGGTGTGACGGGGCCTCAGGGCCAGAGCCTCAGGAGCAGGGCCTCAGGACCAGAGTCGCAGTCCGGCGGTCAGTTCGCGGACGCAGCGGGCGGCCAGTTCGGCGGCCTGCTCGGGCGGGGTGTCCTCGGCGGCCCAGGTCTCGGTGGCGACCCGCATGGCGGTGTTGGCGGCGGCGGCCGCCAGGCGCAGCTCCAGCGGATCGGTGTCGGGCGCCGCCAGGGCGGTGAGGACGGGGACCAGGGCGAGTTCCGACTCGTGGTGGACGCGGTGCCAGACCGCCAGCAGGTCGGGCTCGGCCGGTGCCTGGCGGAGCAGGCCGCGGACCCAGCCGAGCACCTCGGGCGGGAACTCGGGGGAGGGCGCCATGGCTTGCCGGGCGGACCGTTCCAGCGCCTGGGGGAGCGTCAACTCCGGTGGGCTGATGGCAAGTTCGCTGATCCAGTGCCGGACGCCGCCGGCCAGCAGCGGGGCGACGGCGTCCTCCTTGGTGCGGAAGTAGCGGTAGAAGGTGCGCAGTGAGACCCCGGCCGCCCGGGCGATGGCCTCGGCGGTGCAGCCGGCCGCGCCGTGCTCGGCGAACAGCCGGGCGGCCGCGAGGGCGATCTCCTGCTGGGTGGCGGCCTTGCGGCGCTCGGTGAGGGAAGGGCGGTGGTCGGACACCCTCCGAGTCTAGTCGGTCACCGTGCACGACCAGCCGACATGGCACGAAGTGCGTTGTTGGCACAACGTGCCATCCGGGCGTACCGTGAAGTCGAAGTCCGAGATCCGGCACAACCCCGCAGGAGAGCACCATGAACCGCTTCGACGGCCGCCGCGTACTGATCACCGGCGCCGGTTCGGGCATCGGCCAGGCCACCGTCCGCCGCGTCCTGGCCGAGGGCGGCACCGTGGTCGGCGCCGACATCGCCGAGCCCGGCCTGGCCGCCACCCGCGAGCTGGCCGAGGCCGACGGCACCGCCGACCGCCTCACCACGCTCACCGTGGACATCGGCGACGAGGCCTCCGTCATCGAGGGTGTCGCCCGGGCCACCGGCCTGCTGGGCGGCCTCGACGTGCTGGTCAACGCGGCCGGCATCCTGCGCTCCGAGCACACCGACCGCACCGGCCTCGACCTGTGGAACACGGTGCTGCGGGTCAACCTCACCGGCACCTTCCTGATGACCCGTGAGGCGCTGCCCGAGCTGCTGGCCTCCGGCCGCGGCGTGGTGGTCAACTTCAGCTCCACCTCGGCCAGCTTCGCCCACCCGTACATGTCCGCCTACGCCGCCAGCAAGGGCGGGGTGCAGTCCTTCACCCACGCCATCGCCGTCGAGTACGCCAAGCAGGGCCTGCGCGCCGTCTCGGTCGCGCCCGGCTCGATCAGCAGCGGCATGACCGACGCCTCCGGCGCCAGCGGCCAGAACCGCGGCCCCGGCCTGCCCGCCGACGCCGACATGTCGCTCTACGCCAAGCTCACCCCCGCGCTGCAGTCCGGCAACGCGTACAACTTCGCCGGGCCCGAGACGGTGGCCGGCGTGATCGCCATGCTGGCCTCCGACGACGGCGCCTTCGTCACCGGCACCGAGGTCCGGGTGGACGGCGGCACCCACGCCTGACCCGGCCGGCGGAGCACCCGACACACCGGTTCGGGCTGCCGCCCGATCCACCGTCACGCCCGTGATGATGAGAACCGTCCCGAGCGAGAGGCGGTGCCCCGTGCCGGAGCGGGTGCTCAACGGACTGCGGTTGGCCTTCGGCCTGCTGACGGTCACCGCCCTGGGTTTCCAGCTGTACCGGCTGGGCGTCCAGGGCGGTTCCGTCGGCAACTTCTTCAGCTACTTCACCATCCTCAGCAACGTGCTGGGGGCGGCGGTGTTCCTGGTCGGCGGCCTGCGTGGACTGCGTGGCGGGAGGCCGGTGCCCGACCTGCTGCGCGGAGCCGCCACGCTCTACCTGACCATCACCGGCCTGGTCTACCTGGTCGCCCTCCAGGGCCTGGGCCTCGGCCTCACCCTGCCCTGGGTCAACGACGTGCTGCACCGGATCATGCCGCTGGTGGTCCTGGCCGACTGGCTGGCCGCCCCGCCGCGCCGCCCGATCGAGTACCACCGGGCCCTGCGCTGGCTGCTCTTCCCGCTGCTCTACCTGCCCTACACGCTGATCCGGGGCCGCATCACCGACTGGTACCCGTACCCCTTCCTCGACCCCGGCCGCCACGGCGGCTACGCCCGGGTCGCGGTCGCCTCCGCGATGATCACCGTGGCCTTCCTCGGCGTCGGCGCCGTGCTGGTGTGGGCCGGCAACCGGCTCGGCGCTCGCAGGAAGAGTCGTACAAGCTGACAACCTTTCACCGGCCCCGCCGCGTCTGTCCGTCGTGAGTCGAGAATCCGAGGACGCCGCCTACGCGGCATTCGTCGAGGCCGCCTGGCACCGGCACCTGCGCACCGCGACGCTGATCACCGGCGACCGGCACCGCGCCGAGGAGCTGCTCCAGGACTGCCTGGTCAAGCTGTACGTCCGCTGGCGCCGCGCCGCCACCGACGACCCGCACGCCTACCTGCGGCGGATGCTGGTGAACGGCAACGTCAGTTGGTGGCGCCGCCGGCGCCGCGAACTGCTCACCGACGCGCCCCCGGACTCCGCCGCCCCGGTGCGGCTCCCGGAGGAGACCGAGGAGCTGCGCCGGGCGCTGCTCGAACTGCCCGAGGGCCAACGGACGGTGGTGGTGCTGCGCCACGTCGAGGACCTGTCGGAGAAGGACACCGCCGCCGCGCTGGGCTGTTCGGTCGGCACCGTGAAGAGCCAGAACGCCCGGGCGATGGCCCGGCTGCGGACCACCCTGCGGGATCACCAGGAGGCCACCCGATGAGCGTGCACGACGAGGAGCGGGTGGTCGAGGAACGGGTGGCCGAGGGCCTGCGGGAACTGGCGGCCCGTCAGGAGGTCAGCGGGCCGGTGCCGGTGGCCGAGCTGCTGCACCGGGGCCGCCGCGGCCGCCGACTGCGCACCGCCACCCGGGTGGCCGCGGCGTCGGTCGGCGTCGGTGCGGCGCTCACCGTGGCGGTCGCCCTGCTGCCGGCCCCGGCGGCGACCGGGCCGGGCCTCCCGGCGCTCCCGGCGGTGTCGCCGAGCGCGGTGGCGACGCCGAGCCCGGCCGCGAGCTCCCCGGCACCGCTGCCGACCACGGGGCCGGAGCTGCTGGAGGCGCTCCGCACCCGGATCCCGGCCGGTCTCAGCCTCGGCACCCCGTGGGCGCCGGAGCAGCAGCCGTACCAGAAGTACGTCGGGTTCCAGGTCCGCAACGGCGGTGCCACCGGCAACGTCCGGATCGACATCAACCGCCCGTCCACCGGGCCGGTCAACGTGGTCCGGTGCACGATCCCGGGCTGCACCGACACCGACCTCCCGGACGGCGGGCACCTGCAGCTCTACCTGCCCGGGAAGGCGGTGGGCGGCGAGCAGGACTGGCGGGCCACCGTGCGCCGCCCCGACGGCACCATGGTGACCGCAGCCTCCGGCAACATCCCCGGCCCGGGCGAGGGCACCCAGGTCCACCCGAACGCCCCGTTGCTGACGGGGGAGCAGCTGTCCGAGCTGGCCCTCGACCCGCTCTGGCAGCAGGTGGCCCTGACCCTCACCGAGCGGCCGTCACGCCCGCCGTACCCGGCGAAGCCCTAGCGCACCCCGTCCGCCCGGAACAGCCGCCCGGAGTCCGGGTGGTCGGCGGTGGCGGCGGTGGTGATCCACAGGTTGCCGGAGCCGTCGAAGGCGCAGGCGGTGGCGCGGGGGACGGGGACCTCGACGGTGGCCAGCAGGGTGCCGGTGGGGGAGAAGCAGTGCACGGCGTGGCCGCCCCAGAAGGCGATCCAGAGGTTGCCCTCCGGGTCCAGGGCCAGGCCGTCGGGCTCGCCCTGGTACTGCGACAGCTCCAGGGTGCGGACGGTGGCGCCGAGCGGGCCGTGCTCGGGGTACTCGTACAGGGTGGCCCGGTGGCTCGGGCTGTCGATGTGCCAGAAGCGGTCCGGCTCCGGCCAGCCGAGGCCGTTGGGGATGGCCAGCCCGCCGAGCAGCTGCCGGACGGTGCCGTCGAGTTCGCGGCGGTAGAGCCGTCCGTCGGTGCGCGGCTCGGCGCGCTGCATGGTCCCGGCCACCATCCGGCCGAACGGGTCGACGGCGCCGTCGTTCATCCGGCGGCCGGCGTCCTCGGCCTCCACGGGGGTGGCCAACTCCGGTGTGCCGGTGGCCAGGTCGAGGTTCTCGAAGCCGCGTTCGGTGGCCAGCAGCAGGCGGTCCGGGCCGGCCGGGGCCAGGCAGCCGGGGGTGACGTCCAGGCGCAGGCCGTCGGTGTGGCCGGTGGCCGGGTCGAGCCAGCGGATCTCGTGGTCGGGGATGCCGAGCCAGTACAGCCGCTGTGCGTCGGCGTCCCAGCGCGGGCCCTCGCCCAGGGTGAGCCGGTGGCTGTCGGCGGGTTCGGCACGCATGCGGGTCTCCTCGGAAGCACGGGGTGCCGCCCCGCACCGGTGTCGGTGCGGGGCGGCCGGGTGGTGGGGATCAGTCGAGCGGTTGGACCAGTGGATCGTCAACTGCGAAGGTCGCGGCGCCGGTTCCCGGCTGCACCCGCAGCCGGAGCCGGTCGGCCGGGCCCGACCCGGCGGTGAGCCTGGCGGTGGCCAGCGGCACGTCGTCGACCAGCAGGTCGTACGTCCCGGTGGCCGGGTGCAGCAGGAGGGCGACCCGGAGCCAGACCCCCGGCGGGTAGGCGAACGGCGCGTCGGTCCAACTCCCGTTGTCCGTCAGGGCGGCACTGCCGTTGGCCGCCAGGCTGAACTGCGCCGCCGGTGCCCCGGCGGCGTCCAGCAGGTGCACTCCGAGCGGGGCGCCGGTCTGCCCGGCCCGGACCCGCAGGTCCACCCGGGTCTCGCCGGAGACGGCGGGGAAGGGGCGGATGGCGTTGACCTCGGTGGCCTGCCGGGTGAGCAGCAGGGAGTTCCCGTAGCCGCCGCCCGGGTCGGCGCCGACCACCGCCCCGGCGGCCGGGCCGGTGACGGTCCATCCGGCGGGGGCGGAGCCGGCCGGGTCGGTGTTGAGGTGGGCGGCCAGGGTCGGGGCGGTGACCGAAGGGCCCTGGTACCAGCCGGTGTTGGCGCCGCCCGTGCCCAGTGCGGAGGAGCCGGCCAGCAGGCGGTAGCCCCAGGGGTCGGCCAGCTCGCGGCCGGAGAGCAGCGGGGCGCCGGTGACCGTGTTGGTCGCCCCCGCCGGGGTCGGCACGGCGTAGAACACGTTGTGGTCAATGGTGAAGGCCGGGTCGTTGAGCGTCCAGCCCACCGTTCCCGAGCTGCCGTGCTTGGCGACGATGTTGTCGGTGAAGCGGACGTCCAGGGTGGCGTTGGTGCCCTCGGTGACGACCTGCTGGCTGATGCCGTCGGCCACGTAGATGGTGTTGTGGTGGATCCGGCCGTTCTTCAGCGCTCCCGGGCAGACCTGGAAGCCCCGGGCCCGGTCGTTCACCGAGACGTTGTGGCGGATGGTGAAGTTGCTGGTCGGGGTGTCGTAGGGGCAGAGCAGGAAGAAGCCGCCCTGGTTGTCGTGCGAGTAGTTGTACTGGAACACCACGCCGTCGGTGGAGTGGTCCACGTCGTAGGCCATGCCGTCACTGGTGGTGCGGCCGCCCGAGGTGTCGTTGTACTGGAAGGTCACGTCCACCGAATTCGCGGTCCACATACCGGCGTTGGGGGAGCCGGAGCGGACGTTGAAGCCCTGCAGCAGGTTGCGCTCCACCAGGGTCTGCTGTCCGGTCATCGGGGCGATGCCGTCCCCGCCGATGTCCCAGAGCCGGTTGCCCCGGATCTCGAGGCCGGTGGACGGGGCCCAGGGGGCGGAGCAGAGGCTGTTCCAGAACGCGGCCAGCCGGGTGTTGCGGCACCAGTTGGACCAGGTGTAGATGCCCTGGCGGTCGACCGCGTGGATCCGGTTGTCGAGGATCTTCAGCCCGGTGAAGGCGGTGGGGGTGGTGGAGCCCCTGGCCTCCACCACGATGCCGCCGGAGGCGTCGGCGTACTTGCCGGTGCCCGCGCCCGCCCCCGTGACGGCGGGCAGCTTGCCGCGCACGTCGTGCACGTCCAGGCCCTGGAGCACGATCCCGGGCAGGGTGCCCGCGTCGGTGGCCCGGACGTACACGCCGCGCCGGGTGGACCGGTTGTCGCCGGGCGCGCTCAGGTCGAGGTTGCGGACCTCGACGTACGCCAGGTCCGCGAGCAGCAGGGCCTCGGTGCCGCCGTCGGCGTTGACGACGGGGAGCGGGCCGGTGCCGTACGCGTCGACGGTGACCGGCGCGGCGGCGGTGCCGGAGCCGACCGGAGCCAGGGTGCCCCGGCAGGTGGCGCCGCGCTTGAGGCGGAGGGCGCTGCCGGGCGTCAGGGTGAGGGAGTTGACGGCAGCGAGGGTGTTGTACGGGGCGGACTGGGTGCCGGTGCCGTTGGTGGCGGCGGAGCAGTCCAGGTAGGCGGTGACCGGAGCCGCTTCGGCGGCGGCCGGGACGGCCAGGGTCAGGGGCAGAGCGGCGGCGAGGGCTGCGGTGAGCAGCCGGAGGCGGCGGGACACTCGCCCTCCTGGGTGATGGACACGGAGCTCTCTTCTCGGTTGGTGACGGACCCTCAGCGCAGCAGCGCTTCGGGGAGCATGGCGGTCGCCCCGCCGTCCACGGCCAGGCAGGTGCCGTTGACGAAGGAGGCCTCGTCGCCGGCCAGGAAGGCCACGGTGCGGGCGACTTCGGCGGCGGTGCCGTGGCGGCCGAGCGGATTGGCGCGCAGCAGGGCCGGGCCCAGCCGCGGATCGCTCCACACGTGCCGGTTCCGCTCCACCGGTACGAAGCCCGGGGCCACCGCGTTGCACCGCACCCCGCGCCCGCCCCACTCGACGGCCACTGCCCGGGTGAGCGCCAGCAGCCCGGCCTTGGCGGCGGCGTAGGCGGCGAAGCCGGGGACGGCGCCGTGCGCGTGCGGCGAGGCGATGTGCACGATCGAGCCCGGGGTGCCGGGCGGCAGTGCGCGCAGGAAGGCGGTGTCGAAGCGGCGGGCGGCGGTCAGCACGGTGTGCAGCATGGCGTCCCAACTCCCGTCGTCCTGCTGGTCGAGCGGGGTCGGGGTGCCGGAGAACGCCCCCTGCACCAGGATGCGGGCGGGGCCGCCGAGGGAGTCGGCGGCGGCAAGCGCGGCGGTGAGGGTGGCTGGGTCGGTGACGTCGCCCCGGACGGGGGTGACCCGGTCGGCGGCGGGGACGGGGGCCAGGTCGACGGCGACCACCAGGGCGCCGCGATCGGCGAGTTCGGCGGTGACGGCGGCGCCGATGCCGTGGGCGGCGCCGGTGACGACGGCGATCCGGTCGGCGAGGGGGAGGGGCACGGTGCTGGTTCCTGTCAGGTCGGGGTGAGGGGGTGCCAGTGGCCGGGGGTGAGGTCCAGGCCGAGGCCGGGGCCCTCGGGGAGGGTGAGCCAGGGGCCGTCCGGGGTCTCGGCGGGGTGCACGGCGTGCCGCCGCCAGGAGGCCTCGCCGAAGGCGAACTCGCTCTCCACGGAGGGGCCGAGGGCCACCGCGAGGTGCAGTCCGGCGGCGGTGGCCACCGGGCCGGACGGGCTGTGCAGCGAGACCCCGGCCCCGGCGGCCAGCGCCTGCTCGGCGAGGGCGCGGGCGGCGGCGAGGCCACCGGCGTGCTTGACGTCCGGCAGCAGCCAGCCGAGTCCGGCCCGCAGGGCGGGGCGCACCTCGGCCGGGGCGGTGGCGAACTCGCCGCCGGCCAGCGGGGCGATGTCCGCCTCGCGGACGGCGGCGAGCCCGTCCAGCGGGGCCGCGTCCTCCAGCCAGCGGAGGTCGAGGGCACGCAACTGGGGCGCGGTTTCCAGCACTTGGTCGATGGAGAGCAGCGCGTGGGCGTCCACCATCAGCTCGGCGTCCGGGGCCGCCGCCCGGACCGCCCGGGCCCGGGCCAGACCGCCGCCCAGCCGCTCCCTGTCCGGGAGGCCGTCGAACGGCGCGCACTTGAGCGCGGTGTACCCGGCGGCCACGGCGGCGGCCGCGACCTCGGCGAACTCCTCGGGGGTGCGTCGGCGCAGCGCCCGGTTCAGGTTGGCGTACCGCCGCACCGGGCGCGCGGCCCGGCCGCCGAGCCACCGCCAGAGCGGCACCCCGGCCCGCCGCGCGGCCAGGTCGGTGAGGGCCTGCTCCAGCCCGCCGCGGACCGTCCGCGCGGCGAACCGCTGCCCGTGGAGCGCGAGTTGATCGAGCAGGGCCAGCGCATCCCCGCCGGACCCGCCCTCGGCCAGCCGCTCCGTGACCGACGGCCACAGGGCTTCGGCCCCGGGCCCGGCATCGGACCACTCACCGAGCCCGAACGCCCCGTCCGCGTCGCGGACCCGCACCACGTCCCACGAGGTCCGAGAGGACACACGGGCGCGGAACAGTTCGACGGTGAGCACGGAGGCCTCTCAGGGAAGGTGGTGGGTGAGGGGGTCGGAGAACCAGGCGTTGAGGAAGACGGCGGCGGAGGCCAGGACCAGGGCGTGGTCGCCGAGGCCGGAGGGGACGAGGCGGCCAGCGGCTGCCGGGCCGAGGGAGCTGTGGCGGGCCAGTTCGGCGCGGACGTCCGGGAGGTACTCCGGGGTCTTCAGCGGGCCGCCCGCCAGGACCAGCAACTCGGGGTTGACCAGGTCGAGCAGGACGGCCGCCGCGCGGCCGACCGAGCGGGCGCGGGTGCGCAGCAGGCGGATCGCCCCGAGGTGGCCGTCGCGGGCCAGCCGGACCAGGTCCTCGAAGGACTCCTCCTGGCCCACCATGCCCTGCTCGCGCGCCAGTTGGAGGACCGAACCGTCGGCCAGCACGGCCTGTAAACAGTCCGAGGCGCCGCACCCGCACAGCACTCCCTCGACCCCCGGCAGCCGCAGGTGGGCGATGCCGCCGGCCGCCGAGCGCGGGCCGCGGTGGATCCGGCGGCCGACGGTGAAGGCGGCGCCGACCACGTTGCCGACGAAGAGTTCGAGCAGGCTGTCGGTCTCCTGCCCGGCGCCGTACCAGCCCTCGGCGAGCGCGAGCGCGCGGACCAGGGCGTCGAGCCGGACGGGCGCGTCGAGCCGTTCGGCGAGTGCGGCGTGCAGCGGGACGTCGTGCCAGCCGAGCGGGCCGTGCTCGACCACCGTCCCCGACTCGGTGTCGACCCAGCCGCCGGTGGAGACGCCGATGCCGAGCAGCCGCCGGTGCGACTGCCAGGCCGTCAGGTCGGCGAGGGCCTCCGCCAGTTCGTCGACCAGCTCGCGCGGGTCGGTGGACCCGCGCGGCACGGCCCACTGGGCTAGCACCCCGCCGCGCAGGTCGACCAGGCCCAGGGTGGTGCGCAGCACGCCGATGTGCACCCCGGCCACGGCGGTCTCCTCGACCGGCAGGTCCAGCGGGATCCGCGGCCGCCCGGTCGCACTCGGACCCAACTCCGGCTCCATCTCGACCAGTTGGCCGCTGTCTGCGAGCCGTCCGGTCAGCCGGGAGACGGTGCCGGCGGAGAGTCCGGTGAGTTCGGCGATCCGGTGGCGGGGGAGCGGGCCGTGGGCGAGCACGGTCCGCACCACGGCGGCGGCGTTGTGCCGGGCGCTCTCCGCGGGGACCGCGCGGGTCGTGGGGGTGGTCATCGCGATGCTGCCTCCGTTCGAGTTAATTTCGTTGAGAAAGTTAATGCGACAACAGAAGGAAGGACAAGCCCCGCCGAGGCCCGCCATCCGCCGCAACACGGCGCAACGAAGCCGCAACACCCGCTCCCACCAGGCGAGATGGTGTTTGACAGACCGGCTCGCGGTCACCACGATGATGCCCAGAAACCGAGCCACAGTTCGAGCGAGTGACCGAAGGAGGAGCGATGACCGTCCGCATGTGCCGTGCCCTGTCCGCCTCCTGTCCCTGTCGCCGCTGCCGCTGTTCCCACTGACGCCGCTTTCGTCCGCGCCCCGTCGCGCCGCTCTCCACGCTTCTCCTCCGCCGCCGGCCCGTGCCGTGCGCTGCCCGCCGTGCCCGAGCACGCCCCTTCACCAGAACCGAGGGACCGTCATGACCACTGCCGTCTCCACCCAGCTGAACCTCACCCCGGCCGCCGGCCGGATCGGCGCGATCGTCCACGACGTCACGCTCGGCGGCGACCTGCCCGCCGAGACGGTGGCCGCGATCGAGGCCGCGCTGTACGAGCACAAGGTGCTCTTCTTCCGCGGCCAGCAGCACCTGGACGACGCCGGACACGAGGCCTTCGCCCGTCTGCTGGGCCAGCCGGTCGGCCACCCGACCGTGCCGAGCGCGGACGGCCGGTACATCTTCGAGCTGGACGCCACCAAGGGCGTGCGGGCCAACAACTGGCACACCGACGTGACCTTCGTGCCCTCCTACCCGAAGGCCTCCATCCTGCGCTCGCTGGAGCTGCCGCCGGCCGGCGGCTCCACCGTCTGGGCCAACACGGTGGCCGCGTACGAGGACCTGCCGGCCCCGCTGAAGGCGCTGGCCGAGAGCCTGCGCGCCGTGCACACCAACGACTACGACTACGCGGCCTCGCTGGCGCTCACCCCGGAGCTGGCGGACAACAAGGAGGTGGCCGAGCTGTTCCGCTCGGTCTTCGTCTCCACCGCCTTCAAGACCGAGCACCCGCTGGTGCGGGTCCACCCGGTGACGGGGGAGAAGACCCTGCTGCTCGGCGCCTTCGCGCAGAAGATCGTCGGGGTCTCGGGGGCCGACAGCCGCGCCCTGATCACCCTCTTCCAGCGCTACGTCGAGCGCCTGGAGAACACCGTCCGCTGGGACTGGTCGGTCGGCGACGTGGTGATCTGGGACAACCGCGCCACCCAGCACTACGCCGTCAACGACTACGGCGACGAGCCGCGCCTGGTCCGCCGGATCACCCTGGACGGCGACCTGCCGGTCGGCCCGGACGGGCAGCCGAGCCGCCTGCTGGAGCCGGCCGACCCGCCGGCCGTGGCGGGCATCGTCCCGGCCGAGCAGCTCGAAGCCGCCGCCCTCAAGTCCTGACCCCCGTAGAGCCCCTGATGCCGTGACGACGGCGGCCCCTGGCTGCCGTCGTTACTTTCAGCACCGAAAAAACCAGCCCCCACAAGGCGACCTCCCACTGAAGGACACGGAACGATGACCACGCTCTCCCGCCGCTCCCTCCTGCGCGGCTCCGTCGCCGCGGCCGGCCTGCTCTCGCTGGCGGCCTGCCGCTCGGCGGCCGAGAGCGCGAGCACCGCCGCCTCCCCGTCGGGAGGTCCGCGCCGCGGCGGCACCCTCGCCATCGCCACCACCATCGACTTCACCCCGAGCCTGCTCTTCGCCCAGAGCGCGAACACCCTGGTGCAGCGCCTGGTCTTCAACACCCTGACCCGCTACGACGACCAGCTCAAGCCGCAGCCCGAGCTGGCCACCTCCTGGCAGCTGGCCGCGGACGGCAAGGGCATCACCTTCAAGCTCCGCGACGACGTCACCTTCCACAACGGCCGCAAGTTCACCGCCGACGACGTCATCTTCGCCATCAAGAACCTGCAGAACCCGGTCCGCTCCGCCCAGTTGAGGACCACGGCGGCCACCGTCACCGAGTTCACGAAGAACGGCGACCACGAGCTGACCCTCACCCTGGCCCATCCGGTCAGCAACCTCTTCGACCTCTTCGAGTTCATGATCATTACGGACTCGGCCACCGTCGAGGACGCCGTCGCCGGCAAGGCGCTGGTCGGCACCGGCCCGTTCGTCTTCGGCAAGCGCACCCCCGGCTCCTCGATCACCTTCACCCGCAACGACAAGTACTGGAACCCCGGCCGCCCCTACCTGGACGGCGTGGAGATCCGGGTCATCCCGCAGGCCGACTCACTGGTGGCCTCGCTGAAGACCGGTCAGAGCCACCTCTCCTACCACGTGCCCGGCAAGGACCTGGCCGGGCTCAAGGCCTCCGGGCAGTTCCAGCTCAAGCCCTACGACACCGGCTCCGGCGCCTACTACATCGGCGTCAACGTCAGCGCCGACCAGGTCAAGGACAAGCGGGTCCGGCAGGCCATCTCCTGGGCGGTGGACCGCGAGCGGCTGGTCCAGCAGGCCCTCGGCGGCTACGGACTGCCCTCCGCCGCCCCGTGGCCCAAGTCCTCGCCCGCCTACAGCGACGCCAACGCCACCAAGTACCGCCACGACCCGGAGAAGGCCAAGGCGCTGCTCGCCGAGGCCGGGGTCACCGGCCTCACCCTGCCGTTCGCGCACTCCAACACCCCGGACGGCATCGCCTTCGCCCAGATCATCCAGCACGACCTCAAGCAGGTCGGCATCGAGACCGTGCTCCAGCCGACCGACTCGCCGACCATGCAGAAGCAGCTGATCTCCCAGACCATGCCCGCGCTCTGGACCCTCGGCCACGGCTTCGCCCAGCTCCACCCCGCCACCCTGGCGGTCAGCGCCTACCCGTTCAACGAGGCCAAGAACAGCTCGCACTTCTCCTCGCCGGCCTACACCGACATCGTGCAGCGCGCCTGGAAGCGGCCCGACGCCGACAGCCCCGAGGCCAAGGCGCTCTACCAGCAGATCACCGACGTCCTGCTGGACGAGGAGTTCGTCATCGACCTGGCCATCGGCGGCCAGATCGAGGTGGCCGGGCCCAAGGTGCGCGGCGCCACGCTCAACAAGTTCACCTACCTGAACCTCGACGACGCCTACCTGACGGCTTGACGGATGCGCACCTTCCTGCTGAGGCGGCTGCCCTCCGGGCTGCTGGTGCTGGCGGCCGCCTCCTTCCTGATCTTCTCCATCCTCCGGCTGATCCCCGGCGACCCGGCCACCAGCCTGGCCGGGCCGGACGCCGGCCCCGAGGCGGTCGCGGCCATCCGCACCCGCCTCGGGCTGGACCAGCCCTTCCTCTCCCAGTACCTCACCTGGCTCGGCGACCTGCTGACCGGCCACCTCGGCCCCAGCTACGCGATCGGCGGCGAGGTCGCCACCCTGATCGGCGACGGCCTCGGCGCCACCGTCGAACTCACCCTCGGCGCGCTGGTGCTGGTCGCCCTGATCGGCCTGCCGCTCGGGGTGCTCGGCGCCACCGTGCGGCGCGGGCCGGTGGCCGCCGCGGTCCGGGCCTTCACCACCACGGTGCTGGCCGTGCCGCCCTTCGTCACCGGCGTGCTGCTGGTGCTGGTCTTCGCGGTGACGCTCCGTCTGCTCCCCGCCGGGGGCCACGAGTCGATCCTCGACCAGCCCGACATCGGCCTGCAGTACCTGCTGCTGCCCGCGCTCTGCCTCGCCCTGCCCAGCGCCGCCATCCTGGCCCGCTACCTCAAGGACGGGCTGGAGCGGGCGCTGGCCGAGGACTACGTCCGCACCGCCACCGCGCTCGGCGTCTCCCGCCGCCGGATCGTCTGGCGGCACGCCCTGCCCAACGCGCTGCCGCCCGCCGTCACCGTGCTCGGCCTCCAGGTCGGCCAACTCCTCGGCGGCGCCGTCCTGGTGGAGGCCATCTTCGCCTGGCCCGGCCTCGGCCAGCTCGCCGAGCAGGGGGTGCTGCGCCGCGACTACCCCGTGGTGCAGGACCTGCTCCTGCTGCTCGTCGCCGTCTACGTCGCGGTCCAGCTGCTCACCGACCTGGTGTACACGTGGCTGGACCCTCGGATCAGGTGGGAGTGACCTGATGACCACCGTCTCCCTCGCACCCCGTCGCAGCTTCCTCCCGGCCGGACTGCACACCCTCCGGGGCACCGCCGGTCTCACCTTGGTCGGGCTGGTCGTGCTGGCCGGGCTGCTGGCCCCCGTGCTCACCGACGCCGACCCGCTGGCCCAGAGCGGCCTGGCCCTGGCCGGGCCGAGCGGGGCCCATCCGTTCGGCACCGACGACCTCGGCCGGGACCTGTTCAGCCGGGTGCTGCACGGCATCCGGGCCGACCTGCTGATCAGCGTGGTGGCCGTCCCGGCCGGCGCCGTGCTCGGCTGCTCGCTGGCCCTGCTGGCCGCCACCTCGCGCGGCGCCGACGTCGCCGTCCAGCGGGTCTTCGACCTGCTGCTGGCCTTCCCCGGCCTGATCCTCGCACTGGCCGTCACGGCCGTCCTCGGCCCCGGCCGCTGGCCGGTGGTGATCGTCATCGCGCTGGCCGAGATCCCGGGCTTCGGACGGCAGTTGAGGGCCGGCATCCTGGTCCAGCGGGAGCGGGAGTACGCCCTGGCGGCCCGGCTCGGCGGCGCCTCGAAGGCCCGGGTGCTGCTGCGCCACGTCCTGCCCAACGCCGCCGACCCGCTGATCGTGCAGGCGGCCATCGCCTTCTCGCTGGCGGTCTTCATCGAGGGCGCCATGAGCTTCCTCGGCGTCGGCCTGCGTCCGCCGGAGCCCTCGCTCGGCGGCATCCTCAGCCAGTCGATGGCGTACCTGTCGAGCCACCCGACCTTCGCCGCCGCGCCGCTGGTCGTGGTCACCGCCCTGGTGCTCGGTTTCACGCTGATCGCGGAGGCACTGAACGAAGGGATCCGACGATGACGGGACGGACGCCTGCGGCGGGCTGGTGGCGGGGCGGGGGAGGCGCGACCCCGTTGGTGGTCGTCCGCCGCCGGCCGCTCGGCTTCGCGCCGATCGCGGAGGCACCGAACGAGGGGATACGAGGATGACGGCGGTACTGCCGGAGACCACGGTCGCCACCGTGCTCCAAGTCACCGATCTGCGCGTCGAGTTCGAAGGTGCGGAGGCCGTCTCCGGGGTCTCCTTCGAGCTCGGCGCAGGGGAGACGCTCGGCATCGTCGGCGAGTCCGGCTCCGGGAAGTCCACCACCGCGCTGGCGCTGCTGCGGATGCTGCCCGCCGGCGGGCGGGTCTCCGGCGGCTCGATCGAGCTGGGCGGGCAGGACCTGGCGCAGCTGGACGAGCCGGAGCTGCGCGGGCTGCGCGGCCGCCGGATCGCGATGATCTTCCAGGACCCGATGTCCTCGCTCAACCCGGTGCTCACCGTCGGCCGACAGCTGGACGAGGCCCTAAGGGCGCACGGCCGGTACCTCGCGAAGGCCCAACGCGCGGAACGCGCTGCCGAGTTGCTCGACCTGGTCGGCATCCCGGACGCGGCCGGACGGCTGCGGGACTTCCCGCACCAGTTCTCCGGCGGCCAGCGTCAGCGGATCATGATCGCCCTGGCGCTGGCCGGCGACCCCGAGGTGCTGGTGGCCGACGAGCCGACCACCGCCCTCGACCCGACCGTGCAGCGGCAGATCCTGCTCCTCCTGGAGCGGATCAACCGGGAACGCGGCACCGCGCTGGTGCTGATCAGCCACGACCTCGGCGTGATCGCCCAGACCTGCCGGCGGGTCCTGGTGATGCACCAGGGCAAGGTGGTCGAGCACGGCCTCACCGAGGAGGTCCTGCGCAGCCCGCAACAGCCGTACACCCGGCAGCTGTTGGCCGCCGTCCCGCGTCTCGACGCCCCGTCCACCGCCGCCGCCAACTCCACCCCCGGCCCCGAGCCGCTGCTCACCGTGCGCGAGCTCACCAAGACCTACGGCCCGCGCCGCCGCCGGGCCACCGCGCTGGCGGGCGTCAGCCTGGAGCTGCACCCCGGCGAGACCCTGGGCCTGGTCGGCGAGTCCGGCTCCGGCAAGTCCACCCTGGCCCGGGCCCTGGTCCAGGCCCACGCGCCCAGCACCGGCAGCATCAGCTACCGGGGCGAGGAGCTCACCCGCTCCAGGGTTGCCCGCCGTGAGGTCCAACTGGTCTTCCAGGACCCGTACTCCTCGCTCAACCCCCGGATGACGGTCGGCCAGATCCTGGCCGAGCCGCTGATCGCGCACCGCCTCGGCACCCCCGCCGAGCGGGCCGAGCGGGTGGGCGAACTGCTCGCCCAGGTCGGGCTCGACCCCTCCGCCGCCGAGCGGCACCCGCGCGCCTTCTCCGGTGGCCAGCGCCAGCGGATCGGCATCGCAAGGGCCCTGGCCCCCAACCCCTCGGTGCTGATCTGCGACGAGCCGGTCTCCGCCCTGGACGTCTCGGTCCAGGCCCAGGTGCTGGAGCTGCTCTCCGGCCTCCAGCGCGAGCTGGGCCTGGCCATCCTGTTCATCGCCCACGACCTCGCCGTGGTGCGCCAGGTGAGCCACCGGATCGCCGTGATGCACCGGGGCCGGATCGTCGAGACCGGCCCGGCCGACCGGGTCGTCACCGACCCGCAGGACCCGTACACCGCCGAACTGCTCGCCGCCGTACCGCACGTGAGCCACCATGACCGGAGCGCCGCATGACCACCACCCGCCGTGACCCCTACGCCGGCTTCCCCGGCACCGTCGGCCGTACCTTCGGCGAGTCCACCGCCGCCTGGCCGCCCCGCCGCCGGGCCCGGAGCGGGGCGCCGAACGTCGTGGTCGTCCTGGTCGACGACCTCGGGTACAGCGACATCGGCCCGTTCGGTGCCGAGGTGCCCACCCCGACGCTGGACCGGCTGGCCGGGAACGGCGTCAAGCTGGCCAACTACCACACCATGCCGCTCTGCTCCCCGGCCCGCGCGGCCCTGCTCACCGGCCTCAACCCGCACCGGGTCGGCTACTCCTTCGTGGCCAACGCCGACCCGGGCTTCCCCGGCTACGGCATGGAGGTGGCCGGGGACATCCCCACCCTGGCCGAGCTGCTGCACGACAGCGGCTACGCGACCTACGCCGTCGGCAAGTGGCACCTCACCCGGGACTCCGCCTCCAACGCCGCCGACGACCGCTCCAACTGGCCGCTGCAGAAGGGCTTCGACCAGTACTACGGCGTGCTGGAGGGCCTGACCAGCCTGTTCCACCCGCACCAACTGGTCCGGGACAACAGCCCCTTGGACATCGACGAGTTCCCCGACGGCTACTACTACACCGACGACATCACCGATCAGGCCATCTCCATGGTGAAGTCGCTGCGGGCCCACGACGCGGAGAAGCCCTTCTTCCTCTACCTGGCCCACAACGCGGTGCACGGCCCGCTCCAGGCCAAGCCCGAGGACCTGGCCCGCCACCGCGGCCGCTACGACCGGGGCTGGGACGAGCTGCGCGCCGAGCGCTTCGCCCGCCAGCTGGCCGCCGGGCACTTCCCGGACGGCACCCGGCTGCCCGAGCGCAACGGCGAGGCCGGGTACGACGTCCGGCCCTGGGACGAACTCACCGAGTCCGAGCGGAAGTTGTACGCCCGCTACATGGAGGTCTACGCGGCGATGGTCGACAACGTCGACCAGAACCTGGGCCGCCTCACCGACACCCTGGCCGCGCTCGGCGAGCTGGACAACACCATCATCCTCTTCACCTCCGACAACGGCGGCACCGGCGAGGGCGGCGCCGAGGGCACCCGCAGCTACTTCAGCCGCTTCGTCCACCACCCGGCCCTGCCGGCCGACTGGAACCCGGACGTGGAGCGGGAGGTGGAGCTGATCGGCGGCCCGCAGAGCCTGGTGCACTACCCGCGCGGCTGGGGCATGGCCTCCAACACCCCCTTCCGCCTCTACAAGGGCCAGACCTACGCGGGCGGCGTCCGGGTGCCCTTCGTGCTCTCCTGGCCGGCCGGGCTGCCCCGGGCCGAGGGCGACGACGGCGTCCGGACGCAGTACCAGTACGTCACCGACGTGCTGCCCACCATCCTCGAACTCGCCGGGGTGGAGCGGCCGGTGGAGCGGCACCGGCAGACGGTGCAGGAGCTGGACGGGATTTCCTTCGCCTCCGTCCTGCGCGCGCCGGAGGCGGACTCCACCCACACCGAGCAGTACTGCGAGATGACCGGCAACCGCAGCTACTACCGGGACGGCTGGAAGCTGGTCACCCTGCACCGGCCGGGCAGCCCGTACGACGACGGCGAGTGGGCGCTCCACGACCTGCGCACCGACCCGACCGAGACCACCGACGTCTCCGCCGAATTCCCCGAGGTGGTCAAGGAGTTGGCCGAGGCCTGGGAGGACGCGGCTTGGCGCAACGGGGTCTTCCCGCTGGCCGACCGGTCCGGCGGGCTGGCCCTGCGGCACCCGGAGGACGCGAAGCTGCGCGAACCGCTCACCCTGCTGGCCGGCACCCCCGAGCTGGAGCGCTACCGCTCCTCCCGGCTGATCGCGTTCCGCTCCTTCGAGGTGGTGGCCGAGCTCACCGAGCACCGCGCGGGCGACCAGGGCGTGCTGGTCTCGCACGGTGACCAGGGCGGCGGCTACAGCCTCTACGTGGAGGACGGCTCGCTGCGGCTGGCCTACAACCAGTACGGCGAGCTGTTCGAGGCCGACGGCGGCCCGCTGGAGCCGGGCGCCCGGACGGTCGGCCTGCGGGCGCACGCGGTGGCGGACCTCAAGTGGGAGTTCGAGCTGCTGGTGGACGGCGAGGTGACGGGCCGTCTGGGCCCGGTCCACCAGCTGATCGGGATGGCGCCGTTCCAGGGCATCAGCGTCGGGGTCGACCGGAAGTCCCCGGTCTCCTGGCCGGTGTACGAGCGGCACCGCAGCTTCCGCTACGGCGGCCGGCTGCACGCGGTGACCTACCTGCCGGGCGAGCCCGCCCCGTACGACCCGGAGACGGTGGCCACCGCGCTCAAGGAGGCGGCCGCCGCGTTCGAGTGACGGGGGCCCGGGACGGGCGGGGTCTCAGGACTCCGGGGTGAGCGAGCCGGTGTGCAGCTCGCCGACCCGGCCGCCCTCGCCCTCGTAGGTCCAGAAGGCACGCACCGTCAGCCGCGTCAGGTCCATCACGTGGCTGACGGTGATGCCGCCCTTCTCGGTCCAGCTGACGAAGTAGACCGCCGGGGCCACCTCGGCCACGTGCAGGGCGACGTCCTCCCACTGCCCGGCCGACTCGCCGAGGCCCTCCCAGCGCAGCCGGGTGCCGTCCGCCGAGTACGTGTTGCGGAAGGCGGCGCCGTTGTCGACCTGGAACAGGTAGGTGTGTCCGGCGAAGGCGGGCAGGGGCGCGGTCATCTCGGGAGGCGTCCTCGTCTGGTGGCTACGGCTGGCGGGTGGGTACGGACGGCGAGCCGCCCGTACCCACCAACCTATCGGACCACCGGCCCGGAACGTCGACTACTTCAGGTACGGGCCGTCCGCGCCGACCTTGCCCGGGGCGGCGTTGGCCCCGCCCAGGTCGAGCACGTAGACGCGCAGGTTGCCCTTGCCGGAGGCGGCCACCGCGAGGGTGCCGTTGGTGACGTTCTTCACGTCCCCGGTGACGGCGTCCTTGTAGGTGCCGTTCGGGATCCCGGAGAAGGTGGCGGCATTGGTGACGGCCACCAGGGCGAAGCTGTCCGTCCCGTTCGCGGTGTACCGGCGCTTGAAGGCCATGTCCCCGGAGACCCCCTGGGTGGAGTACTGCCCCAGCTGGAGGGCGGGCACCGCGCGGCGGATCTGGTTGAGCCGCTGGAGCTGCTTGACCAGCGGCTGCTGGAGCGTGGTGGCCACCGGGCCGGAGGCCGAGGAGACCACCGAGAACTGGCCGGCCGTCACCTCACCGGCCACCTTGTCCCCGTAGTACGCCCGCCCGGTGCCGGCCAGCGGGCAGGTCGGGCCGCAGTCGATCTGCTTCCCGGCCTGGAACTCGATCTCCGAGCCGTAGTAGAGGGTGGGGATGCCCCGGAAGGTCCACATCAGCGCCATGTTCTCGGCCCAGGCGTCGGTGCCGCCCGCGTAGCGGGTGCTCGACTTGTTCGGGCCGAAGTCGTGGCTGTCCACGTAGACCACGTTGTAGGTGGCGTCGTTGGTGGAGTCGTCGCTGTCCTTGCCGTTGTTGAAGGCGTTGGACGCGTCACCGAAGTTCATGTGCATCCGCATGTCGATGATGTTCATGCCGGAGAACTTCGAGTGGTCGGGCGCGTGGTACTCGTTGCCGTTGAGCACCGCGTTCGTGGAGGTCGGCTGGTTGCCGGTGCCCATGGTGTTCTCGTAGGCGAACTGGTCGAGCGCGGCCTGCACGTCGTCCGAGGTGTACTCCCTGCGCTCCTTCCAGGTGAAGAACTGGGCGGAGTGGTTGACCGACCCGCGGTTCCACCTGTCGTTCACGAAGGCGCCGACCTCGCCGAAGACGAAGAAGTCGTTCGCCTTCTCCGGGCCGAACTTCCGCGCCACCTCCTCCTGGATCGCGGGCAGGAAGCGGCGGTTCCAGGTGACGCGCGGGATGTGCACGGCGGTGTCGATCCGGAAGCCGTCCACGCCCATGTCGATGTACTTGTCGTAGGCCCCGATCAGGTACTGCTGCACCACCGGGCTCTCGGTGTTGAAGTCGGCCAGGTCCTCGTGCAGCCAGCAGGAGCGGGAGTCCTCGCCCTCCCAGTTCCCGATCCAGCAGGCGTGGTAGAGCGCCTTGGGGAACATCCCGGTGGTGGCGCCCGGCCACTGGCAGTTGTAGATGGTGTAGCCCTCGGGGCTCCTGGCACCGGTCGGCTTGCCCCAGTTGAGGCAGGTGTTGCCGCTGGGCTCGGCCGTGGACCAGAGGTCGCCGTTGTAGTACGACTTCCCCGAGACCGGGTCGACGGTCAGGCCGTCGTACTCGAAGCCCGAGTTGGGGGCGTCGTAGTACCAGCTCCACTGGCTGTCCCGGACGCCGTAGACGGTCGGGGTGAACAGGCCCTTGGCGCCCCAGCGGGAGCTGTGGTTGTAGACCACGTCCTGGTAGATCTTGACGCCCTTGGCGTGCGCGGCGTTGATCAGGTCCTGGTACGAGGCGCCGGCCGACTCCAGGCGCGGGTCCACCTTGTAGAAGTCGTACCCGTGGTACCCGTGGTAGTCGTAGTCGGAGCGGTTGAGCACCACCGGCGTGATCCAGATCGCCGAGAAGCCCAGCGCCTTGACGTAGTCCAGCTTCTGCACCAGGCCCTTGAAGTCACCGCGGAACATCGGGTCGGCGTTGGCCGCGTTGCCCGACTTCACGTCCTGGCTGCCGCCCCGGTTGTTGGAGCTGTCGCCGTCGTAGAAGCGGGCGGTGAGGACGAAGTAGATCGGGTCCTTGCGCGGGTCACCGCCCAGCGGGGCGCCGGCGGCGGGGGCCGGCTCCGCCGTGCCGGTGGTGGCGCAGGCGGGCGGAGCGGAGGCGGTGGAGAGGTTGCCCGCCGCGTCCTTCGCCCTGACGGTCCAGCAGTAGGAGGTGGTGGGCTCCAGGCCGCTCTGCGAGTACACCGTGGAGGTGGTGTCGACGACGGAGCCGCCCCGGCTGCCGCCGGTACGGGAGACCTGGTAGCCCGTCACGCCGCGGTCGTCGGTGGCCGGGTTCCAGGTGAGCACGGTGCCGGTGCCCGTGGCGGAGGCGCTGACGCCGGTCGGGGCCGTGGGGGCGGTGGTGTCCGGGACGGCGGCGGCGCAGGGGTCGGTGGCGTCGGGGGTGACGGTCTTGTCCTTGACGGTGCTGTTGCCGCCGCGGAGCTGGTAGTTGACGCCGTTGTTGTTGTCCCAGACGCCGTTGCCGTTGTTGAAGACGGCCTGCCAGGTGGTGGCGGCGCCGAGGCTGACGGTGCGCTTGACCCAGCCGGTGCAGGCGGCGGTCATGCCCGTGCCGGGGGAGGTGGTCCAGGCGCCGCCGGTGGGGGCCCAGTGCAGGTTGACGGTGGACCAGCCGACGCTGGTGGTCGAGTACCAGACGGTGGCCTCGGTCGCCGGGGTCGGCGTCGCGGTGGGGGTGGGGGTGGGGGTGGGCGTCGGCTCCGGCGTGGTGGTGCCGCAGGGGTCCGAGTGGGCGACGACGCCGTCCTTGACGGTGATCGAGCCCGTCCCCAGCTGGTAGTTGGCGCCGCCGTTGTTGTCCCAGGTGCCGGCGCCGTTGTTGAAGGTCGCCTGCCAGGTGGCCGCGTAGCCGAGGGCCACGGTCTGCTTCACCCAGCCGGTGCAGGCGGCGGTCATCGCCGTGCCGGGGGAGGTGGTCCAGGTGCCGCCGGTGGGGGCCCAGTGCAGGTAGTACGCGGGCCAGTTGCGGCCGGCGGTGGAGTAGAACACGGTCGCGGAGGTGGGGGTGGCGGCCGCGCACGGGTCGGTGGTGGTGACGGTGCCGCCCGAGACGGCACTGGTGCCACCGCCGAGTTGGTAGTTGGCGCCGTTGCGGCTGTCCCAACTGCCCGAGCCGTTGGTGAAGGTGGCCTGGAGACCGGTGGCGGCGCCGAGGTCGACGCTCTTCCTGAACCAGCCGGAGCAGGCCGCCTCCATGGCGGTGCCGGGCGGAGTGGTCCAACTCCCGCCGGTGGGGGCCCAGTGCAGGTAGACGGCGCTCCAGGTGGTGGCGGGCTTGTAGTAGACGGTCGCGGTGGTGGCCGCGTTGGCGGTGAGTGCGGGCAGCAGGGTGGCCAACAGCCCTGCCACGACGGCCAGTACGGCGGCCAGTGGATGGCGGGATCGCCGGGGGCGGCGTGCGACTTCACGGTCCACGGAGGGACTCCTCGAATGCCTGACGGGTGGGGGAGGAGACGCCCCCTCCGGCGACGGCACAGGGGTGGGGCCCTGCGGCGCACGCCACCGACCGGAGTTGACGCTCCGTCTTGCGCAAGACTCTGCAAGATGTTTCAGGAGAGTACTCGTCCGTAAATCCCCCGTAAAGGCCCGACGTCAGGTCCGGCGGCGAGGTCCCGGGCCCGGCGCGATAGCGTGCCGGACATGGCGGACTGGGATCTTCGGCAGGCAGAGGCTTCGGACGTCGAGGCGGTGGCCGAGCTGCGCGCGACGGTGTTGCGACCGGGTCTGGAGCGGCTCGGCCGGTACGACCCGCAGCGCGTCCGGCAGCGGCTGCGCGACGGGTTCGACCCGGGCCACACCTGGGTGATCGAGGTGGCCGGCGAGTTCGCCGGCTGTGTGGCCCTGCGGCCCGCCGCGGACGGCTGCTGGCTGGAGCACTTCTACCTCGACCCGCGCCACCAGGGAGTCGGCGTCGGCTCGGGCGTGCTGGGCCGGCTGTTGGAGCAGTGCGACCGCACCCGCACCCCCGTCCGCCTCAACGTCCTCCAGGGCAGCCCGGCCCGACGGCTGTACGAACGCCACGGGTTCACCGTCGAGACCGAGGACCCGGTGGACGTCTTCATGGTGCGGGAGCTGCCGTGAACGCGCCGGTGCGGCGGTGGACGATCACGCGGATCGGCACTGGACGCGGTGGGGGCCGGGTGCCATGATCGCGCTGCGCTCCGGAGCGTGTCCGGGGTGCGGGGAGCGAATCGTGAAGGTGTATCTCGCAGTTCCGCCGCTGCTGGTGGCGCTCTTCCTCGCCGGGTCGGGGATCGCGACGCTGACGCGGGGCTGGATGCTCCCGCTGAACCGGAAGTACGTCCGCCGTCCCCGGCTGCACGGCTGGGCCCAGCTGGTGTCGGCCTTCGCCCTGGTCTGGCAGGCGGTGTTCGGGCTGCTGGTCGGCGAGTTCGGCTTCCGGATGGGACTGGTGATGATCGGCAACGTGTTCATGCTGGTCGGGTTCGGCCTGATGGGGCTCAGCCAGCGTGCGCCGCGTCCGGCGCGGCCCGTCCCGAGCTGACCGCGCGGCCGCCCGCCCCCGGGGAAGTGGGGCGGGCGGCCGGCCGTGCGAAGTCGAGCGTCAGCAGCCGAAGTTGACCTTGTAGAAGGTCGCGTAGTGGTCGGCGGTGTAGTAGTCCTCGTGGAAGACCTTGCCGGTGACGATGCGGCGGGCGCCGCGGGTCGAGGAGCCCGGGGTCTTCACGGTGTACTCGTGGTAGTAGCCGGTGGTCTGCTTCGGGAGCACGCCCTCGCGGTTCTGGAAGACGATGCCGTCCTGGCTGTACGGGAACGGGCCGCCCTGGTCGATCAGCTTGACGGTGGTGCGGCCCTCGGCCGGGAGGGCGGTGTAGCAGATGCTCCCGCTGACGGTGGCGGAGGCGTCGGTGGCGAACACGGCGGTGGGGGCGAGGGTGAGCAGACCGACGGCGGCGACGGAAGCGGCACGGGTCTTCAACGCGCGTAGAGTGATTCGCATGTCCCTCAGTCTGAGGGTTTGTCAGGTCCCGGAGGAAGCGTTGCGGAAACACTTCACTGACGGGTAACTCGCCGTGAATCCAAGTGACTTGTGGGTTGCCGCCATGCGGCGCAGGTGCCGGATGTGTGACCGTGCCATGGGGGGAGCGGTGCCGGTCCGCCTACCGTGGCCGGACCCCTGCCCCCACCAGGCTGGAGCTCCCCGTGAGACGACTCCTCGTACTGCTGCTCAGCTGTGCCGCCCTGGCGCTGGGCCTCGGCCCGGCCGCCGCCGCGACCCCCGCGTACCTGAGGCTGGAGGCCGCCTACTCCGCACCCGGCAACGGCTGGGCCAAGGTGGAGCGTTGGTACGACACCACCACCGGGTTCCGCGCCGAGCAGTTCCCCGCGGACGGCCGCGGTGACCAGGACGGCGCCCGGGTCAGCTACTTCGGCGGGGTGAAGCGCCCCTCCTCGGCCCGCTTCCTGCTCTACTCGGCCGCCGGCTGGGACACCGGTGCCAAGTCCGCCGTCCTGCTGGTCCACGGGGCGAACGACAGTGCGGACCGGGCCTGGGCCAACCCCGCCGAGAGCGGCAACTGCGGTGCGGCGACCTGTCCTTCGACCGGGCTGGCGCAGCAGCTGGCCGCCGCCGGGCACCGGGTCTTCGCGATCGGCTTCGCCCACAAGCACGGTGACAACCTGATGCAGGCCCAGGCGGTCGGGGACGCCGTCGCGGTGATCCGGGAGCGGCTCGGCGTGGGCCAGGTCGACCTGGTCGCCTGGAGCAAGGGCGAAGTGGCGGCCCGGAGTTGGGTCTCCTCGATCCGGCCGTCCTGGGGGCGGGCCTACCCCGGTGACGTCCGCCGGCTGGTCACCCTCGGCGGCCCCAACGGCGGCCTCGACTACGTCTACGCCCACGGCTGGAGCTTCTCGCTGGCCACCTGGCCCGCCTGCGGGGGCACCGCCAACGCACCCTCCCCGCACCTCTGGATGACCTGTTACGGCACCTACACCTCCCAGCCCTGCCTCGGCGTGCTGCCGGTCAACGGCTCCGACTGCTTCCCCGGCCAGCGCCAGCTGCTGGCCCGCTGGGACGGGCGGTACGGCGTGGACCAGCTCACCCAGGACTGGTGGACCACCTACTACGGCGGCCAGGGCTACTACACCGCCGGCCAGGGCATCCAGGCCGCGATCGACGCCGGTTCGCTGATCGCCCCGCTGCAGGCCGCGGGCACCCCGGCCGCCGTCCCGGCCTACCTGCTGGCCGGCGGCTCCGCCGACCTCCCCGGCCTGCTCAACGAGAACCGCGGCCCGAGCGACGGCATCGTCCTCACCGCCAGCGCCCTCGACACCACCGGCATCCGGACCGTCGGCGGCACCAGGCTGCTCACCGACCTCAACCACCTCGAACTCGGTTGGTCCCCGGCCGCCGCCGCCCAGGTCACCGCCTGGCTGTCCTGACCGGGCGGCGACCTGTCGACCCGTCAGGGGGTCAGCGGCGCACCTCCACGGCGTTCCAGCTCCAGCCTGCGGAGGCGGGGACCTTGTAGGAGGGGCCTTGGAACTGTCCGATGGTGCCGTCGGTCTTGGCGAGGCCGGTGAAGAGGCCGATGGAGCCGTCTCCGTAGCGGTAGAGCATGGCGAGGTCGGAGCGGTGGTCGCCGTTGAAGTCGCCGGGCACCAGCTTCATGGAGGCGCGGTCCCAACTCGCGGCGGGGACGGTGAAGGTGGAGTTGAACTGGCTGAGGTTGCCGGCCTGGTCGGCGAGTGAGGTGAAGAAGCCGATGGCGCCGTCGGTGTGGTGGTAGGCCATCAGGACGTCGCCGCGGCCGTCGCCGTTGGCGTCGCCGGGGTAGACCTCGATGGCGTTCCAGTTCCAGCCTGCGGAGGCGGGGACCTTGTAGGAGGGGCCTTGGAACTGTCCGATGGTGCCGTCGGTCTTGGCGAGGCCGGTGAAGAGGCCGATGGAGCCGTCTCCGTAGCGGTAGAGCATGGCGAGGTCGGAGCGGTGGTCGCCGTTGAAGTCGCCGGGCACCAGCTTCATGGAGGCGCGGTCCCAACTCGCGGCGGGGACGGTGAAGGTGGAGTTGAACTGGCTGAGGTTGCCGGCCTGGTCGGCGAGTGAGGTGAAGAAGCCGATGGCGCCGTCGGTGTGGTGGTAGGCCATCAGGACGTCGCCGCGGCCGTCGCCGTTGGCGTCGCCGGGGTAGACCTCGATGGCGTTCCAGTTCCAGCCTGCGGAGGCGGGGACCTTGTAGGAGGGGCCTTGGAACTGTCCGATGGTGCCGTCGGGTTGGGCCGCCCCGGTGAACAGGCCGATCGAGCCGTCCCCGAACCGGTAGAGCATGGCGAGGTCGGAGCGGTGGTCGCCGTTGAAGTCGCCGGGCACCAGCTTCATGGAGGCGCGGTCCCAACTCGCGGCCGGGACGGTGTAGGTGGAGTTGAACGCGCCCAGCATCCCCGCACGGTCGGCCGTCGAGGTGAAGAAGCCGACCGCCCCGTCCGCGTGGAAGTACGTCATCGCCACATCGGCACGGCCGTCGGCGTCGGCGTCGCCGAGCACGGACGCGGTGGTGTCCCTCACCCACTGCGCGAGCCCGTCCACCCGGGCCTGGTAGGCCCCGGTGCGGGTCTCGGCGGACGGCGTGCCGAGGCAACCGCCCTGCCAGGAGCGGCTGGTGATGCCGAGGAGTTCGAACCGCCCGCCGTTCGCCCGGACGGCGGGAGCGCCGGCGTCGCCCTTGCACAGGGTGGCGTCCGCCGGGGACGGGGCCGCCACCGGGAAGCCGCCCGCATCCGGGTCGCCCACCGTGAAGACGGCACCGTGCAGTTTGCGGGGAGCCCACTCCGTCCGGGTCCGACCGAAGCCCGCCACCGTGACCTGCTGCCCGGCGGAGGGAGCCGAAGCGGTCAGGGCCACCGGCGTCACCCCGGTGGCCGGGCGGGCCAGGCGGACCAGGACGAGATCGCGGTCGGTGCGCGGCACCAGTTCGGTCGCCTCGGTGACCACGCCCGTCGTGGTGTCCAGGTCGGTGCGGCCCACCGTCACGGTGGTGCGGGCCTTCGGTGCTCCGGCGACGACGGGGGTGGCGCCCTCGGCGAAGCAACTCGCCGCGCTGATCACCCAGTAGGGATCGACGAGCGCGCCGGAGCAACTGCGGCCCTGGTCGCCGACGGCGAGCTTGGCGGTGAAGGCGCGGTCGGTGAGGGACGGCTCGGAAGTGACGGAGTCCGGGCGAACTGCGGCCGCCGGTCCGGAGCCCGCCGTGCCGGCGAGCAGAGCGGCGACCGCCGGCAGGACGGCCAGCGCGGTGCGTGAACGTGTGGTCATCATGTCGGTCCCCCGTCAGCCGGTGATGCGCAGTTCGAGCAGGACGGCGGTGGCGTTGGGATCGAGTGACTCGCCGATCCCCTTGGTGGAGTCCTTGGGCACGTCGACGGTCTCGGCCGGCCGCTGGGAGGTGGAGAGGCTGGCCCGTACGGAGCGGCCGAAGGTGTAGATCCGGTAGGCGTCCGGGATGGTGACGGCGAGGTACCCGGTGGTGCCCGGAGCGGCGAAACAGACCTGGTCACCGTCGGTGTCGTCGAGCGGTGTGACCGCCAGCACCTTGACCTGGAAGGCCCCCGGCCGCGCGCAGTCGGCGAGGGTGATGCCGCCGTCCCCCCGGGTGAGGGTGATCCCGTGCTGGGCCAGGATGCGGTCCGCCTCCGGATAGGCGCCGTCCTCGACCGCCGGGGGTGCGCTCGCGGCGGTCGGGCTGGTCTCGCTGGAGGCGGTCTGGCTGGTCATGGTGACGGCCAGTCCGGCCAGCGCGAGGGCGACGGCGGCCGCCGTCAGGCCACGGGGCCGTAAACGAGGAATCACGGAATTCCCTCTCTCTCTTCTTCTCTGGACGGGGGGATCCGAAGGGCGGGTGGAACGGGAATCGCGGGCCTCCGGTCGTCTCCCGGAGCCCGTTCCCGCCCCGCTGGACGCGGTGGGAGCGTATTTGTATGGTCGCCGTCAAAGCGACCAACCGTCGCTCACTTCATCAGAGTTGACGGACGATCAGGTTCCGAGAATCCCGCTAGGGGGTCCGCGTGAGTTCGGGTACATGGTTACGACTGGGCCGGGGGGCACTACCCGTCGCCCTCCTGGTCTCACTGATTTCCGCAGGGCCGGCGAAGGCCGGGACTCCGCCTCCCGCACCCGTCCTGACGGACCGCGGCCGCGTGCTCAAGGCATGGGAGGAGGGCGGGTCGGCGGTGCGTGCCGCGGCCGAGACCGCGCTGGCGGGCGGCGACGACAAGGTGGCCTGGTTCCTCGGTCCGGCGGCGGCCCCGCAGGACGGCGAGTTCGCCAGGGCGGCGGCCAGGGACCGGCGGCAGGCGGTGCTCGATCTGGCCACCACCGGCGGGCGGAGGCTTCGCCAGGCGGCCGTCGTGGCGCTGGACGGCGGGGACGCGGCGGTGAGCGCCTTCGTGAAGGACGGTGTGGACGCGCCGCTGGAGCAGGACCGACGGGTGCTGGTGTCGCAGGACGCCGAGAGCGGCGGCCCGCGGACCAGGGCAGCCGCCGCCAAGGCCTTGGCGGGCACGGCCGCCGACGTGCGGGCCTTCCTGGACAGCGGTCGGTTCGCGGTCCGGGAGAGCGACGACCGGCTCCGGGTCTCGCAGCTCGCCGAGTCGGGCGGCCCGGCCACCAAGCAGGCCGCGCTGCTGGCGCTCGCCGGTTCGGCGGAGGACCTGAGGGAGTTCCTGACCGTCGGTCAGCACCTGGCCCGGGCCCGGGACGAGGAGTACGCCTCGGTCGCCCAGCTGGCCCAGCAGGCCAAGGAGGCCGGTCAGCAGGCGGCCCGGGAGAAGGACGCCGCGGTGGAGGCCTCCGATCAGGCGGTGACAGCCGCCCGGCTGGCCCGGGAGGAGGCCGAGACCGCCAAGGCCGAGAGCATCGCGGCCGGTCACGACGCGGCCAAGGCGGCGAGCGCGGCCAAGCGGGCGGCCGAGGCCGGGAGGAGGGCGGCCCAGGCGGCCCAGTCCGCGATCACGGCGGCCAAGGCGGCCAACGCCGCGGCGCAGCTGGCGGTTTCGGCCGCCGGCAAGGCCGCCGAAGCGGCGGCGAAGGCCGAGCAGGCGGCCGGGAAGGCACGGCTCGCCGCCTCGGCGGGCAAGGTCGAGGAGGGCCTGGCCCAGTCCGCGCTGGACGCGGCGGCACGTGCCGCCTCCGCCGCCGAGGCGGCGGACTGGGCGGCGGCCGCCGTCCAGTCGGTGCTGGACTCCTTGCGAGCCGCGGCATCGGCGGCCGACCTCGTGGCGGAGGCGGAGGGAGCCCTGGAGGAGGCCAACGCCCAGGCCGGCCAGGCCGGGGCCTTCTCCCAGGAGGCGCAGGCCCAGGCCGACTCGGCCAAGCGGCACGCGGGTGAGGCCAAGCGCGCGGCCGCCGCTGCCACCACGCTCGCGGCCCAGGCGGCGGCCGCCGCCCG
>NZ_JBSGEL010000042.1:0-72921 GCF_053602875.1 Kitasatospora sp. NPDC004289
CGAGGACGGCGGCCTGGCCGGTGGCGATGGTGAGGCCCAGGCCGTGGCCCTGGCCGCGTTCGGCGGCGCCGGTGCGGAAACGCTGGGGTCCTTCGGCGAGCAGGGTCTCCGGGAAGCCGGGGCCGTGGTCGCGTACGGCGATCCGGCTGCCGGTGACGCTCACCTCGACGGGGGCGCGGCCGTGGCGGCGGGCGTTGGCCACCAGGTTGGTGACGATCCGTTCGACCCGCCGCGGGTCGGTGCGGACGGTGGCGGGCTCCGTCAGGAGGAGCCGGACGTCGTCGCCACCCTGCCCGATCACCTGGGTGATGAGGTCCGCCAGTGGGACCTCGTCCAGCCGGGCACTCTCGGCGCCGGCGTCGAGGCGGGAGATCTCCAGCAGGTCCTCCACCAGGGCGCGCAGGGTGCTCACCTGGGTGCGGACCAGATCGGTCGCCTCGTCGTCGTCGGGCAGCAGCGTGGCGGCGGTGACCAGACCCATCAGCGGGGTGCGCAGTTCGTGGGCGACGTCGGCGGTGAAGCGCTTCTCGGCGGCGAGCCGTCCTTGCAGCGTGGCGGCCATCGCGTCCACGGCCGCGGACATCTCGGTGATCTCGTCACTGGCGCGGCCCCGACGGCCGATCCGGGCGTCGAGGTCGCCGTCCGCGATCCGGCGCGCGGTCCGGGAACCGTGGCGCAGGCGCCGGTTGAGCCGCCCGGTCGCCAGCGCGGTGACGGGGACGACGACGGCGAGCGCGGCGAGGGCGGCCGTGACCATGCTGCGGTCCAGCAGTTGGAGGCTGCGCACCGTGGCGCTCAGGTCGGTGCGGACGGTGAGCACCTGGCCGTCGCCGACCGGGAGGGCTGCCCACATCCAGTACCAGTTGGGCGCTTTGACGTCGTACCAGAGGGCGTACTCACCCGGGGCCCGCAGGTCCTGGACGGCCCGGGCCAGCGGCCCCGGCAGGGTGGTCGCCGGTTGCAGGGAGGCGTTGTCGGGGCGGCGGCCGGTCCGCGTGAACTCCTGCTCGGCGGCGCTCAGTTGGGCGACCGCCAGGTCGCGGCCGGTCCGGTCGCCGCGCTGCTCGGTCGCCCGGTGGACGAGCAGGCCGATCACGACGGCGACCGCGCAGCAGGCCAGCGCGACCAGCGTGGTGATCTTCCAGCGCAGGGAGCGCGGGTCGAGCAGGCGCCGGCCGGTGCGTCGGGTGGTCACCGCGTCAGTTCCGCACGAGCTTGTAGCCGAAGCCGCGGACGGTTTCGATGCGGTCCGCCCCGACCTTCTTGCGCAGCCGCACCACGCACAGGTCGACCACCCGGGTGTCGCCCTCCCAGCCGTAGTCCCACACCTCCCGCAGCAGCCGGCGGCGGTCCAGGACCGTGCCGGGGCTCTCCGCGAAGGCCAGCAGCAGGCGCAGCTCGGTGGGGGTGAGGGGCACGGCCCGGCCGTCCAGGCGGACCTCAAGGCCGTGCGGGTCGATGGTCAGGCCACCGAAGGTGAGCAGCTCCGGCTCCCCCGGCGCGACCGGCTCCTCCGGCACGGGCCGCGCGGCCTCCACGGGCTGCGCGTCCCGCTCCTGGTGGAAGGTGGCGCGGCGCAGCAGGGAGCGGATGCGGGCGACGAGGACCGTGATGTCGACGGGTTTGACCACGTAGTCGTCGGCGCCGGCCTCCAGCCCGGCCACGACGTCGAGGGCGTCGCCGCGGGCGGACATCATCAGGACGGGGGTGAGGGTCTCCTCCCGGACGCGCCGGCACAGGCTGATGCCGTCGATGCCGGGCAGCATCACGTCCAGGATCAGGACGTCGTGCGCGCCGCTGCGGACGGCGTCCAGGCCGTCGAGCCCGTCCCCGGTGACCTCGACCTCGTACCCGTAGCGCTGCAGGGCCAGTTGGACCGAGCGGCGGATGACCGCGTCGTCCTCGACGAGCAGCACGCTGACCGCGTCGGGCACTCGGGTTGCGGACAAGGGTTCTCCGATGTCGTCGTCTCGGGGTGGAAGGTCCATTCCAGCACGTCGGGGGCGGTTCCCGGTCCCCGGGGGCGGCGGCGCGGAGGCCGCGGCCGGACGGGGGCCGGTCACAGGCGCAGGGACGCCGCGACCGGGAGGTGGTCGCTGCCGGTGTCGGGCAGGGCCCACGCGGAGCGCGGGGTGACGCCCTTCACCAGGATCTGGTCGATGCGCACCACCGGGAAGGACGCGGGCCAGGTGAAGCCGAAGCCGGCGCCGGCCTCCTCCTGCGCGGACCGCAGCGGACCGGTGAGGGTGCGCAGTGCCGTGTCGTCGAAGGAGCCGTTGAGGTCGCCCAGCACGACGACCCTCGGCAGCGGCTCGCTCCCGACGGCCGCCGCGAGCCTGGCGGCCGCCCGGTTGCGGTCGGCGGTGGTGAATCCGGCGTCCAGGCGGACCCGGACCGAGGCGAGGTGCGCCGCGTAGAGGGCCACCGGGCCCTTGGGGGTCAGGACGGTCGCGCGGACGGCCCTGGTCCAGGGCATGATCTCCACCGGCTCCACGGCCTGGAGCGGGTACTTGCTCCACAGGCCGATGCCGCCGTTCACCTGCGAGTAGGGGTAGGCGGCGGCGAGCTCGCGCCGGAAGGCCTCCTGCGCGCGGCTCGCCAGTTCCTCGACCGCCACCACGTCGGCCCCCGAGCCGGCCAGGGCGCGGGCCGTCCGGCCCGGGTCGGGGTTGTCCTCGTTCACGTTGTGGCTGACGACCGTGAGGTCCCCGCCGCCCTCGCGCTTGTCGAGGAGGGCCGGTGCGAACAGGCAGGTCCACACCAGGGCGGGCAGCAGGACGGCCACCGCCGCCGGGACGGAGCGCCGCAGCGCCGCCAGGAGGAGCAGCAGTGAAATGCCCAGGCCCGACCAGGGCATGACGGTCTGCCAGAGGCTGGCCAGGTTGACCGGGCCGTTCGGCAGCCAGGGGGCCAGGGCCATCAGGGCGGCGCACACCGCGGCGGATCCCGCGATCAGCCGCCCGCCCGGCCCCAGGGCACCGCGGGCGCGGCGGAGGAGGAGGTGGCACAGACCGGCTCGGCGGCGCGGCCCGGGCCGGTCGACGGCGGCGGACCCGGCCGGGGGTGCCGTCGGAGCCGGGCCGATGCCCGCCGCGATACCGGTGCCCGTACCGGTCTCGGTGTTCGTGCTCACGCCCACTCCCGCTGGCCGCCGTCGAGCGTCGGAAGGACACCGGGCAGCTTCTGCCGCAGGGCGTCGACGAGCCGGCCACTGCTCTCCAGGGCGGCCCGGATCCCCTCGGTGGGGGTGGTTCCGGCCCGTTGGCCGAGCACCACGCCGTAGACGAGCCGGCGCCCCGAGCCGCTCCGGCCGTCGGCGACCTCCAGGGCCCACATCAGGTTCCCGCCCGCCGCGGTGGTCGAACCGGTCTTCAGGCCCACCACCCCGGGCCGGTCGAGCAGCGCGTTGGTGTTGCGCAGCGGTGCGGCGCGGCCCGGCAGCGTGGTGTCGCGCAGCGCCACGATGACCCGCAGCGCCGGGTCCTTCATCGCCTCGCGCGCCAGCTTGAGCTGGTCGGCGGCGGTGGACACGGTCGTGGCCTCCAGGCCGCTGGCCCCGGTGTAGGTGGTGCCGGACATGCCCAGCCGGGCGGCCTCCGCGTTCATCCGGGCCACGAACGCCTCCTCGTTGCCCGCGTCCCACCGGGCCAGCAGCCGGGCGACGTTGTTGGCGGAGGGCAGCAGCATCACCTCCAGCAGCTTGCGCTGGGTGAGCCGCTGCCCGGCGGTGACGGGGGCGGTCGACTCGTCCGTCGAGCCCGCCTCGGCGGCGGCCTGCGCGTCGACCGTGATCACCGGCCCGTCCTCGCCCTCCTTGAGCGGGTGGTCCCGCAGGACCACGTAGGCCGTCATCACCTTGGTGACGCTCGCGATCGGCACCGGCTGCTGCGGTCCCTTCACCCCCAGCACGCCGACCCTCGCCGCGGCGACGGCCGCCTGGCCCTCCTGCGGCCACGGGAGCCCGAGGGCTGCGACCGCCTCGGGCGCCGGCAGGAGCAGCGCCGCACCGGGCCGGCCGTCGCCGCCCGCGTGCGCGGAGCCGCCCGCCCGGGTGGCCAGCGTGCCCCCGCCGGCACCGGCGGCGGCGAGCAGGACGGCGGCCAGGGCCCACAGCGCCGTGCGGCGGGCCGGTGGGATCCGGCCGGGCGCGGTACGAGGGTCTCGGTCTTCAGGGTGCACGGGCACGGACACGACGGCTGCCTCCCGGAGCCAGAGGGACGAATCTCCCCGGCGGCCTCGGTCGCCGGGTGTGCCCACAGACTCCGCGACCGGCACTTCCGCCCGGTCGTGGCGGCGCTTCCGCCGACGCGCAGTCGTGTATCAGCCGTGTACCGGGACCGTCCGCGGGCCGGGCCGTACCACACCGGTCCCCCGCGCCGGAGGATTCCGACCGAACCCCTCTGCCGCCCCGATGGTGCGAACTAGCTTGGCCGCCAGACCGGTTCCGCACAGAGGAGGCCCGTCCATGGCCAACGACTTCCAGCGGCGCAAGCTCCGCAACGTCTTCCACGCCTTCGACGCGGACGGGGACGGCTACCTGCGGAAGGCCGACTTCGAGTCCCTGGTGGTCCGCTGGAGCCGGCTCCCCGCCGTGCGGGGGAACGCCGAACTGCAGGCCCGCGTCGAGGCCTTCCTGCTCGGCTGGTGGGACCACCTGGCCGCGGTCGCCGAGACCGACCGCGACGACCGCGTGGACATGGACGAGATGCTCGCCCTGGTCGACCGCCTCCCCGCCCTGCGCGACACCGTCCTCGCGACCGCCGACACGGTCTTCGACGCGGTGGACGAGAACGGCGACGGCCGCATCTCCCGCGAGGAGCACCGCCACCTCGTCGACCTCTGGCACGGCCGACCCGTCGAGACCGAGGACGTCTTCCCCCTGCTCGACCTCGACGGCGACGGCTACCTCGGCCGCCCCGAATTCGCCGCCCTCTGGGCCCAGTTCTGGATCAGCGACGACCCGGCCGAGCCGGGCAACCTGATGTGCGGCCGCATCCCCGACCAGTGACGGGCCGTCAGCCCCCCGGCCCCGTGCGTCTCCGCACGCTCTCCGGCTCCTCGTCGAAGGGACCCCTCGGACGGTCGTCCGGCTCGGCCCCCCGGTAGCGTGGCGGCATGACGATGCGGGTGGTGTCGCTGGTGCCGTCGCTGACCGAGGCGGTGGCGGCGACGGGGCGGGAGCTGCTGGTCGGGGTCACCGACTGGTGCAGTGAACCGGGCGACCTCCAGGTGCCGAGGATCGGGGGCACCAAGAACCCCGACGTGCCGCGGATCCTCGGCCTGCGCCCCGATCTGGTCGTCGCCAACGAGGAGGAGAACCGCGAGGCCGACCTCGCGGCGCTGCGCGCGGCCGGCGTGACGGTCCGGGTGACCGAGGTGCGGTCCGTGCCGCAGGCCTTCGTGGAGCTGCGGCGCCTGCTGACGGAGGATCTGGAGCTGCCGGAACCGGGCTGGTTGACGGCGGCCGAGGCCGCCTGGGACGGCCTGGCCCCGTCCCCGGCCCCGCTCCGTGCCGTGGTGCCGATCTGGCGGCGGCCATGGATGGTGCTGGGGCGGGACACCTTCGCCGGGGACGTCCTGCGGCGGATCGGCGTGGAGCCGGTCCACGCCGCCCACCCCGAACGCTACCCGGCCGTCCCGGTCGAGCAGCTGCGCGCCGAGCGGCCCGATCTGGTGGTCCTCCCCGACGAGCCCTACCGCTTCACCGCCACCGACGGCCCCGAGGCCTTCCCCGGAGTGCCCGCCGCCCTGGTGAGCGGCCGTCACCTCACCTGGTACGGCCCCTCCCTGGCCGAGGCACCGGCGGTCCTCTCCGCCGCGCTGCGCGACGCCCGCCCCCACCCCCACCCGGACGCCCGAGGAGGCACCACCCCGTGAGCACGCCCGCACCCATCGGCATCGGCGCCCTCGCCCCGCTCTCCCGCCCCGGCTGGGTCGAGGCCGGCCGGCACCTGCTCGCCGGGATCGAGCTGGCCGTGGGCGAGGTGAACGCGGCCGGCGGAATCCACGGCCGCCCGCTGGAGCTGACGGTCCGTGACACCGCCGGCGATCCGCAGCGGGCGGAGGCCGCCGTGGAGGAGTTGGCCGCGCTCGGGGTGGCCGCCGTGGTCGGCGAGTACCACAGCGTCGTGGCCCGCGCCGTCGCCGCCCGGGCCGAAGCCCTCGGCGTTCCGTTCCTCTGCTCCTCGGCCGTGCTGGACGCGCTCACCGAGCGGCCCGCCGACCACGTCGCCCGCATCGCACCGGCGCAGTCGCACGGCTGGCGCGTCTACGCGGACTTCCTGCTCGCCGCCGGCCACCGCACCGTCGCCGCCGCGGTCGACCCCAGCGTCTACTGGACCTCGGGCATCGCCGTCCTCCGCACCCACCTCGCGCCGCACGGCGGCACGGTCACCGAGTGGCCGGCCGCCGGGCTCGACCCGGCCGCCCTCGCCGACAGCGGTGCGACGGCGCTCCTGCTCCTGACCAGCGTCCCCGACCGGGCGGCCGAGCTGGTCCGCACCCTCCGTCATGCCCCCGGTCTCGCCGGTCTGTTGATCGGCGCCCCGGCCGGGCAGCCCGAGTTCTCCGACTGGGCGGAGCAGCTGGGCCCGGACGGCGACGCGGTCCCGTTCCTGCGCTACCTGCCGGAGCGGCCCACCCCGCTCCAGGCCGACCTCGGGGAGCGGCTCCGGGAGCACCTGGGCGCCGCCCCCTCCTTCGTGGCCTTCGAGGGCCACGACAGCGTCGCCGTCCTGGCCGAGGCGCTGCGCACCCACGGGACCGACCGCGCCCGCCTCGCCGCGGCCTGGCCGCACCTGGTGGTGGAGGGCAACCGGGGCACCGTCCGCTTCTCCCGCGTGCCGGACACCGGCCTCCACCAGTGGGCCTGGCCGCCGGTCCAGGTCGCGCAGCGGGATCCCGCCGCACCGGACGGCTTCCGCGCCCTCCACCAGGGCTGACCGCCCGTCAGGAGGCGTCCGGCCCCGCGCCGCGCCCGGCTGCCCACGCCCGCAGCCGGGCGGCGGCCTCCTCCGTCGTCAGCGGTCCGAACTCGACGTGCAGCTCCTTGAGGTGCCGGGTCGCCGCACCGACCAGCGGCCCGGGGCCCAGCCCGAGCACCTCCATGACCGCCCGGCCGTCCAGCGCCGCCGGGACGTCCCGCAGCCGCCGCTCCAGGTCCGCCTCCGCCGCGGCCCGTTCCGTCCGCTCGTGCTCCGCGTACCACTCGTCGTGGTCCGCCGCCCACCCGGCGGCCCGACCGGCCGTCAACCACCCGTCCAGGTCCCGCTCCCAGCCGAGCCCCACCTGGTGGAACAGGTCGTACCGCACCGCCTCCCCGGTCCCGGCCGGGACGACGCCGAGCCGCGCGAGCGCCGCATTGATCGGCCACTCCTGCCTCGGTCCGTCGAAGTCCCGGTCGCTGACCGGCCCCCACACCCGCCTGCCCGCCCGCCACACGGCCGCGGTCTGTTCGCCCTCCCCGCCGAAGAACTCCGCCTCCACACGGGCGAGCGGCCCCCGGTGCGACCACGCGCACAGCCTCTCCGCGGGTGCGAGGCCGCCCGGCGGCCCGGGGACGGGCAGGAGCCCCAGGCCGTGCCGGAGCGGGGCGACCACCGCTCCGTCCGTCCCGGCGGTCAGGCTCCGGAGCAGGTCGAACCCTCCGATGACGGCGTTCAGTTCGTACGACATCCCCGCAGGCTAGCCGCACAAGAACGGACTCGACCCGAGCCGACCATGATCGCTATGCTCCGGCGAGCTTTCGAACACCCCAGGGGGCGGACAGACATGACCAACGAGACCGACCGGCCGACGACGGACCAGCAGCACGCCCCTTCACCGGACCTCCGGCCGGTGGCCGACCCGCGGCGGCTCGCGCTCTGGGCACAGGGCCTGATCGCCGCAGCCTGCCTGGTCGAGCTCCTGCTGGCGGTGGCCGGTGGCACGGGGACGTGGCTGTTCCGGGCGGCCTCCCTGCCGTACGGCGCCGTCACGCTGGCGGCGGCCGTGCTGTTCCTGCGCTGGCTGTCCCGGGTCCGTCACAACGCGGAGCACCTCGCCCCCGACGCCCACCGGTACGCGCCCTCCTGGGCGGTGGGCGCCTGGTTCGTGCCGTTCATGATGTGGTGGGCGCCCCGCCGCATCGTGCTCGACGTCGACCGGGCGAGCGGCGGAGCCGGCACCCTGCTGGTGAACCTCTGGTGGGTCGCCTGGCTCGGCAAGACGGTGGGCGTGCTGATCGCCCGCCAGCTGGCACCGGACCTGCCCGTGTACACCCCGGCGGGCGAGGCCGTGAACCTGCTGGCCGGCGCCCTGGCCGTCCTGCTGGTCCACCGGATCACCGCGGCCCAGTGCGCCCGCTTCACCTCGTCCACCGCCGCGGTGGAGGGCAGCGGTGAACGGGTGGACACGTGAGGACCGCCGCCACGCGGCCCGGTCAGCCGGCCGCCGGTACCAGTGGCGCGGTCAGCCGTTCCAGGTGGCAGGGGTTCGGGTAGCCCTCCTCGAACTCCCGGAACTCCCCGTTCCAGTACCCGCTGATCTCCAGCGTGCGCGGATCGTAGTCACGCGGGCAGTCGGCGACCGGCCCGTTCCGCAGCGGGGTGAAGTCCCCCGCCAGCTCGACCAGTCGGCCGCACGCCGCCTCCTGTCCGGGATGGTTGCCCCCCGTCGGCCCGGTCGGACCACAGCGCAGCGTCCAGTGCCGGACGGTGCCGTCGATGCCGTCCCGGACGGTGATGCCGAGACCGGCGGACGGGCCCGCCTCCCGCGGCTGGGCGGCGGCGGGCAGCACGGGGACGAGCGCGGCCAGGACGGCGGCGAGGACGGCCGAGCGACGGGCGAGACGGGCAGGGCGGAGGACAGGGCGCACGGCAGGGGCTCCGTTCGATCACTGACGGATGATCACGACCATGCCGAGTATCAGGGCCTGACGGTCCGTAGCGCGGGACGACTCGCCACGGCGGACGGGCCAGGCCCGGCGCTATCGGGTTGCGGAGCCCCGGAGCACCGGTGTCAGATCCCGGACATGACGATTGTGCTGGGGACACCGACCGTCCACGCGGTCCGCGAGGCCATGGCCGCGCTGCGGGAGTGGCAGGACGACGGGGCACCGATGCAGCTCCATCCGGGGGACGTCGGCTGGAACCACCGCTTCGGGACGGCCGAGACGGCCGCCGTGGTGCGGACCTGGAGCCGGGGCGGACGGATCCTCGCCGTCGGGATGCAGGACACCCCGACGCTGCTGCGGATGACGGTCGCCCCCGACGCCTTCCAGGACGAGGAGTTGGCGCGGCGGCTGGTCGAGGACTGCTCGCTGCCCGGGCGCGGCGTGCTGCCGGAGGGCGAGGTGGCCGTCGAAGCCCCGCAGGACCTGCTCCTCCACGAGCTGCTCACCGCCGAGGGTTGGGGCGTCGACGAGCCGTGGACGCCGCTCTTCCGCGACCTCACCGAGGCTGTGCAGGATCCCGGCGTGCGGATCGAACCGATCGGCCCCGAGCGGGCGCAGGACTTCGCCGACGTCCTGCGGTCGGCCTTCGACACCCAGCGGCCCACGCCCGCGTACTGGCACGCGATGTCGACGGCGCCGTTCCACACCGACGCCCGTTCCCTGGCCGCCTACGACGACCGGGGCACCCCGGCAGCGGTGGTGACGGTCTGGTCGGCCGGCCCGGGCAGGCCGGGACTGATCGAGCCGATGGGCGTCCACGCGGACCACCGCGGCCGCGGCTACGGACGGGCCATCACCCTCGCGGGGGCGGCCGCACTACGGCAGTTGGGCTCCTCCAGCCTCCGCGTGTGCACCCCGAGCTCCAACACCGGCGCCGTCGCCACCTACCGGTCGGCCGGCCTCGTGCCGCAGCCCGCGATCGGCGACCGGATCCGCCACCCCTGACACCACGTCAGCCCGCACCGCTGCCCCCGCAACCGCTCACGGCCGGCCCGGCGTCAGCCACCACGCGAGGGAAGCTGCAGGGCCCGTCATTCCGCCGCCGTGCCGATCAACGTCCGTGCGCTGGACTGCGCGCAAAGGCGGCGCTCGATCCGCTGCCTGAGCTCCGCCGGGGTGCGGTGGTGGAGCTACTGGGGGACCCAGCCCGCTCACCGCCCCTTTCAGCTCGCCGTGTCCGTCCGGCAGAGGTCCGGTGCGGAAGTCGCGCCAGTGCCGAGAGCCCTGCCCCGGCCAGCTGCCTCGCGCCGAAATTCGATCATGCCCGTCAGTCGTCTGGGTTAGCCTCCCCGCGTGACTCTGCTGACCGCCGCCTCACGCGGATACCTGCCGCCGCTGTCCTTCGGCCCCGCCCTGGGTGACACCGCACTCGTCAAGGCCGGCGATGCGCTCGCCAAGGACGGAGACTGGCGCCCGGCCAAGGACCTGCTCGCGGCCGCCGACGGCGACTGGGCCCTGAAGGACCATCAGGTCCAGTACCTGGGCGAACGCAAGCGCTGCACCCGAGCCCTGGAGACGTGGGCGGCGGCCGAGCCCGAGAACGCGGACGTATGGACCGTACTTGCGGTGACCGAGGTGATCGCCGCCTGGAAGGCCCGCGGTGCCCGCTACGCATGGGCCGTCAGGAAGAAGGCCTGGCCGGTGTTCTTCGACCGGCTGCGCCAGGCCGACCTGCTCGCCGGCCGCGCAGCCGGGCTCGCCCCGCACGATCCCACCCCACTCGCCTTGGCCCTGCTCGTGGCACGCGGACTCCAGCACTCCCGCCGTGTCTTCGACGCACGCTGGGCGGCGCTGGCCGCCGTCGACCCCGCCCACCGCACCGGTCACCTGCACGCACTCCAGTACCTGTGCGCCAAGTGGTCCGGCTCCCACGAGGAGATGTTCGCCTTCGCCCGCGACAGAGCCCACCGCGTACCCGACGGGCACCCCCTGGTGCTGCTACCGCTCATCGCCCACCAGGAACTCCTCATCATCGACTCGCGATGGCGAACGAGCGAGCTGTTCCTCGCGGACCTCGCCCATGCCCGCCAACGGTGGTCCGACGCCCCGCCACAGCCCCACCCCCGCATCGCCGAGGACCACTCCCTGATGGCGGCCATGCTGGGCCTCGCCAAGCACCGCAGCGAGGCACACCCGCACTTCCACGCGATGGGCCGACACGCCTCCGCCTTCGGCTGGCAGTACTTCACCCGCCCCCGCCCCCTCATCCGCCGCGCCCGGGCCAACGCCGCCCTCTGCGCCCTCTTCACGGCCAGCCGGCCACGCACCGCCTTGGTGCCTTCTCCGCCGAACGAGCCGACCAGCACACCCTGAAGTCCGCACTTCCGGCCCGGAGTAGCCCCGCTTCGAACGGGGCTGGTCAGTCGTCGCCGGGCGTCATGTCGTATTCGCCGACATCCAGATCTGCGCCGGTTGCGGCGAGGAAGTCCACCACCAACGGCCGACGGGCCGTCAGCTACGCGTTGCGCGCACACCTGATGTCATGTCAGCATCAAGAGCACCAGTAGCACCACCGCTCCCGGAAGGAACTGCCATGCTCCGCCGCGCCGTTGCCGCCCTCGCCTCTTCCGCCGCCCTCGCGACCGTCCTGGTTGCCGCACCCGCGGCCTCCGCCGAGCCCAACCCGGCCGACTGCCCCAAGGGCTACTTCTGCGCCTGGGAGGGGCCGGACCAGACGGGCCGCCAGGTCGTCCGCACCGCGGGCAACTGGACGGGCTGGGCCTGGTACCAGTCCTACTTCAACAACGGGTACGTCTCCCCCGGTGCCGACCACGTCGACCTGCACTACAACTGGCAGGGCCTGGACGGCAGCTTCTGCGTCCACTACAACCCGGGCCCGGGCAACTACAAGGGCAGCGTGTCCCCCGGCGTGGTCATCACCGGGGTGGTGTGGCGCGGGGAGTGCTGAAACCCGCCCGACTACCAGGGCCGTTCCCCAACTGACGTCGGAGGAACGGCCCTTGGCGTTCGCGGGGCGTCCGGCAACCGTGTGCGGCCCAGGGACCCGTGGAGCCACCACCAACCCCCACGGCACACTGCCGGAGGCAGAAGGACGGCGCCTTCGACCAGCTCAACGGCCTCCTCCGCCGACCGGTCCGGGAAGCCGCAGGCCAGGAAGCGGAGCCGAGCGCGTGTGTCCTCGACCCGCAGAGCGTCGGCCGCAACCGAGTCGGTTACGGCCGGAGGCCTACCGCGACGGGGCAGGGGCCGGCAGGCGCAGGCCCTCCGGGTAGGTGCGCCACTTCCAGACGCCGTCGACGTCGCGCACCGCCAGCCCCGCCCCGGGGTAGTGCGCGATGACGGTGCTGCCGCGCGGACCGGCGACCGTCGCGAGTTCCATGACGGTGCCCGGGAGTTCGCGGTACCCGGCCACCGACCGCCAGACCGGGGACCAGTCCTGGTGCCCGTGGATGCTCTCCTCGACCACCCACCGGTCGACGGTCTCCTGCCCCGGTCCGAGCGTGGGCCCCTCGGTGGCCCAGCTGCCGGGGGCGCTCCGCGCGGGACGCGGGGACGTCTCACCGGGGGCCATGACGCCCGGAGCCGGCGAGCCCGGCGGTTCACCGCGGGTCAGGCGGTAGCAGCGCTCCGGCGCCTTCGGGAGGCAGACGGTCCGCCCGGGCGTTCCCTCGACCGAGGTGAACGGTGCCGCGTCCTCCGAACCCGCTTCCAGCCGCTTCCAGTTCAGGCCCCCGTCCGGGGAGGTCCAGTACCCGCCGGACGTCTCCAGGAACGCGCCGTCGGCGTCGACGCCCAGGTGGAGGGAGGTCGTCGGGGCCGGTGGTACGTAGCCGTCTCCCTCCTGCCGCCGCTCTCCGGTGGCCACCATCGCCGCGACCGCCACCGGAACGACCACCAGGCCGACGTACGGCGCCAGTCTCAGCTCCCGGCCCCGCCGCCACAGCCACCAGCTCGCCACCAGCGCGGGCAGCGCCATCAGGTCGGTCGGATCGCCGACGATCCGGCTCGGCACACCGCCCGACGACCAGACGCCGGAGGCGAGTTCGCCCCCGGCCGGGCCGGACTTGGCGACCGCGAACGAGACCGCCGTCACGGCCAGCCCGAGAACCGCCGGCCAGTGCCCGCGCAGCCGCAGCACGGGCGTGAGCAGCAGCGCCAGCACCGGCGGCGCGACCAGCATCCACGCCACGTCACTGACCTTGCCCGTCACCGGCCCCGGCCAACTCCGCTTCCCCACGTGGTCGTTGAGCAGCAGCACCAGGACCGCGAGCACCGTCCCCGGATGCCCCGCCCACCGCACCACCCTCCGCACCGACCCGCCGGCGACAACCCGTTCCCCCTGCTCCCCCTGCTGCGGCATGGCGACCAGTCTGGCGGACAGCCACCTCGGCGGGACCGCCGTCGGGGTCGGTCAAGCACGGAACCGGCCATCGCACGCACACCGGCACCGTCCGGGGCCGAACCTTCCGCCAGCATCGCGTCTGCACGAAGGGAACATGCGTAACACCGTGCTCCACATGACCAACTCCCCCTTGGACAGCGCTTTCTCCGCGTACGAGAGTTCCGGGCCTTTGTCCGGTTCGAGCGGTCTGCCGGGCGGTCGCCCCGGACTAGATTCCTCGCCGGTGAACGCCCCACCACGGGGGTGCATGGGCGGTGACGGGGAATGCCCGGCCGGCAAGTCGCGGCCGGAGCTACCCCGTTCTCACCTTTGACGAAGGGACATGGCCATGGCCACGACTTCGATGCGACGCCTGGCCGCATTCGGCGCAGCGGCGGCGATGAGCTCGGCGCTGCTGATAGCCCTGCCGACCACGGCCCACGCGGCCGGGTACTGCAACGGGGACGTCCTCATCACGAAGAACGCCAACGGCATGAGCTCCCGTCTGATCCGCTCCTACGACGGCGCCAGCCTCTGCGTGAACACCTGGAACCAGACCGGCGGTTACGCCTGGACCCGGGCCGTCATCACGAAGCAGGTCGGTGGCCCCGACGCGGCGAAGGACTACGGCTGGTACTCCCAGTACGCCTCGACCGGCTGGGTCGGCAAGGGCAACGGCTGCTGGTGGTGGGGTGGTACCCCCACCTCCCCGGGGTCGAGCACTTTCAGCCTCTGGTACGACTGCGTGTGAGTTCCGACCGGCCGGTCACGGATGGCTTGACGCTTCCCGGGTGGTCGACCACCGCACGTGCCTCGTGCGCGGTGGTCGACCACCCGGTCGGACTTCCGAACCGCCTGCCAACGGCCGTTGCTCAGCAACACAGGGACTGCGAGCACCGCCCCCGCGACGTCCTGCACTCCTCCCGACAGGGTCCGTTACGGGACCAGCAGCCGCTCCCGCAGCGCCACCACGTACGACTCACCGAGGCCCAGCTCACCCTCGACGTACCCCGCCACCGATCCGTGACGCTCCGTCAACTCCCGTAGGAAGGACCGGATCAGCGCCTCGGGGGCCTGCCCGTAGCCCGGCCAGAGCTTGCCGGGGCCGTACTTGGCCTGCCAGTCGGCGACCAGCGAGGCGGTGGCGAGGTTGGTGAGTGCGAAGTCCTCGGCCACGGTGGCCTCGGGGACGCCGAGCAGGGTGAGCACCAGGGCGCCCACGATGCCCGTCCGGTCCTTGCCGGAGGCGCAGTGGAAGACGGTGCGGCCGGCCGACGGGTCGGCGATCACCTCCATCACCCGGCGCAGCTCGGCGGTGCCGTCCTGCGCGACCTCCAGGAACTTGTCGACCAGGTAGACCGCCGGGTCCACGTCCTCGCCTAACGCGGCCTGGTCGTACGGGCGGTGCTCGATGCTCAGGTTGTGGAAGGCGAGCCCGGGCAGCTCGGGGACGCGGCCGCCGCGCTCGATCTCCCAGGGGTAGCGCAGGTCGATCACGGTGCTGACGCCCAGATCGGCGAAGCGGGCCAGGTCGGCCTCGGTGCGCAGCTTGCCGAGCGAGTCGGAGCGGTAGAGGGTGCCCGTCCTGACGTCGCGACCGTCCTCGGTGCGGTAGCCGCCGAGGTCACGGAAGTTGTGCAGCCGGTCGAACTCCAGGTGTCTGGTCATGGCCGCCACTCTAGGAGGTGACCACCGGCGCCCGGCGTCCGGTCCTGGTGGCCTCGAACGGTGACCTCGAACTGGGGGCTTGCCAGGTACACGGCAGCCCCTAGACTCTGCCGAGCGATCATGGTTCGATCTTCACAGGGGGAACACGAGATGGTGACCAGGCGTGGATTTCTGGGCGGCGCCGCCGCGTTGACGAGCACGACCGCGCTGCTGGGCGGCGGCGTGGCCGCGAGCACCGGCGTGGCCCGGGCCGCCGAGGCGCGGAACGTCCCGTTCGCACCCGTACCTCCGCCGCACCTGGTGCAGGCCGAGCAGATGGTGCAGTACCAGCGGATGCTGGCGGAGGGTCAGCTGACCACCGGTCTGGCCGGGCACTGGCCGCTCACCGCGACCACCGAGGACCGCAGCGGCAACGGCCGGGCGCTCACCAGGGGTTCGGCCACCGCCACCGGCTGGAGCGACCTGAGGGTCGGCCAGGAGCTGACCCTCAACGGCGCCGCGGACGCCGCCTACGCGGCGACCTCCTCGGTGCTGGACACCACCAGGCCGTTCACCGTCTCGGCCTGGGTCCGCCCGGCGGCGCTCACCGGGATCATGACGGCGGTGAGCCAGGACGGCGCGCAGACCAGCCGCTTCCTGCTGATGCAGGACCGCGACGCCGACACCGGCCAGACGACCTGGTCGTTCCGGGTGCGCACGGCCGACCAGGCTCAGGCCTCCAAGGTCGCCGCGGTGGCCACCACCAAGCCGGTGGCGGGGACCTGGGTGCACCTGACCGGCGTCTGGACCGGCACCGAGGTCCGGATCTACGTGAACGGGGCCAAGGAGGGCACGGCCGCCGACGCCACCACCCCGTGGGCCTCCGGCCAGGGCTTCAACGTCGGCCGGGCGAAGTGGAACGGCAATGCCGTCAACGAGTGGAACGGCCAGCTCAGCGACGTCCGCGCCTACGACCGCGCGCTGTCCGACCAGGAGATCGACCTGATCAGCGGTCAGGCCGCCGTCCGCAGCAACGTCTACCTGGTGGGCGAGGAGGCCCAGGTCGTCTTCGGGCAGCCCGCCGACCCGGCCAGCTGGGTCAACCGCTCGCGCTGCAACTCCTTCGTCACGGCGGTGCTGCGGCACACCTACCCCTGGGCGGCGGACAACAGCTACTTCGCCACCTGGTTCGGCGCCACCGACCCGCGCTTCAGCCCCACGGCGGCCCGCTACCAGTCACGGTTCAGCGGGGAGAACGGCGGCGCGGGCCCGCGCTTCAAGGCGATCACCCGGGTCACCGACCTCCGGCCCGGTGACCTGATCTCGGTCAACTACAACGGCACGGTCGCGAACAACACCGGACACATCGTCATGGTCCGCACCCTCAAGGGCGTCCGCACGGGCTTCATGGACCAGCCGGGCCTCACCCAGTACGTGGTGGAGGTGGTGGACTGCACGGCCTCGCCGCACGGGGTGTTCGGCCTCTCCACCTACTGGGACTGCCCGGACACCCGGATGGTGGACAACCTCGACAAGGCGGTCTCGCAGAACCGCCAGGGCGCGGGCATCGGCCACATGGTGTTCTACGCCAAGGCGGACGGCAGCTTCGCCGGCCACCGGTGGAGCGTGAACTCCGCCGACTTCCGCGCGGTCGCCGAGACCACCGGGACCGGCCCGGACGCGACCACCTCCTCCGGCGACGGCATCACCGCCGCCCGGGTCGTCTGAGACCGGGCCCCCGGCCCCCGGGTCCCGCCGCCCGGGTCCCGGGCCGCCGGAAATCCGGGCGACGGCACCGCGGCCGCGGTGTTAGCGTCCGAAGCATGGAGCCACTCACCGAGCCGCAGATCCGCGCCTCCTTCGTCAACTGCACCAAGGGGGAGGCCGGGCGGCTGAGCCTGCCGCGCGGTCTGGCCGAACTGCCGTGGGAGCACCTGGACTTCCTCGGCTGGCGGGACCAGGGGGCGCCCGACCGGGCGTACCTGGTCGCGCCGTCCGAGGACGGTCCGGTGGGGGTGACGCTGCGGGTGCCGACGGTGCGCCGCAGTTCGCTGAAGAGCAACCTCTGCTCGATCTGCCTGACCTCGCACACCGGCACCGGGGTGGCCCTGCTGGCCGCGCGCCGGGCCGGGGCCGCCGGGCGGGAGGGCAGCACCGTCGGCACCTACATCTGCGCGGACCTGGCCTGCTCGCTCTACGTCCGGGGCCGCAAGCGCACCGCCTCCGCGGAGCGGGTGGCGGAGTCGCTGACCGTGGAGGAGCAGATCGCCCGCACCGTGGCCAACCTCGACGCCTTCCTGGCCCAGGTCCTCCGGGGCTGACACCGGGCCCCGGCGCACCGGGCGGGGACGAACCCCCGCCCGACTCCCGGCCCGCTCCTGACCTGGGGCGTCGTGACCCGGGGGTCCGGCATCCGAGCGTCGGCCGGGCCGATAGGGTACGGGCACCACGACCCATTCAGGAGGGGCAGACATGGCTGACATCGAGAACGCCAAGAAGGTCTTCGCGCGCTTCGACGCCGACGGCGACGGCTTCATCACCGCCGCCGAGTACAGCAAGGCGATGGCCGAGCTCGGTGACCCGTACGTCACCGAGACGGTCGCCCAGGCGGTCATCAACAAGGCCGACACCAGCAAGGACGGCCAGCTGAACTTCGAGGAGTTCTGGGCCGCCCAGCAGGGCTGACGCCGAACGGCCCGGCCGTGAGGCCGAGGCCGAACGGAGCACGCCCTCGCGGCCGGCGGTCAGCCGGCCGCACCACCGTCCCGGCCGCTTCCCTCGGCCGGGACGGCCCCGTGCACCACGTAGTGCTGCGGGGCCATCGCCGTCTCCCGGCCGGGAAGGGCCGCGACCACCGCGCGGTGCACCTTCGCCGGGGTGAGCGGCCGCTCGCCCGGGTCGATCCAGGCGGTCAGCCTGCCCTCCCGGACGGCCACCGTGGCGGTGACGCCGGGGCCGAGCGCCTCGGCCAGCAGGGTGCGCACGGCCGCCAGGTCGATCCAGCTGCCGTCCACCTCCTCCCACTCCCCCACCCGCTTGCGCGGTGCCAGCCCGGTCAGTTCGGTGAGCCGCGACAGCTCGACGGGGCCCTCGGCGACTGCGGCGACCAGCTTCAGCAGACCCCGGGCGAAGAGCTCGCTCTCCTGACGGTCCAGCACCTGCGGGCAGGTGTGGAGGGAGATCTCCACCACCTCGCGGACCCGCCAGATGTTCATCATCAGCCGCACCGGCACCGGCTCGTCCGGGTACCAGCTCAGCTCCGGCTCGGCGCTGGGCACCGGCCGCGAGCGGGCGGCCGCCTCGGGGATGGTCAGGCTGAGGTCGTTGACCACCACCTGGCGGTTCCAGCGGGCCCCGCGCTGGTGCGCGGCGTCCTCGACCAGCTCCCAGATCCGCGGCGCGTCCAGGGTGCTGTGCCAGTAGCCGGCGAAGGCCGCGGCCTTGGTCCGGCCGATCACCTCGTCCAGCCCGTCCGCCCGGGCGTCCACCGCGATCAGCGCGTCCTGCGCCAAGGTGCCGATGTGGGTGGCGAGTTGGGCCCGGTGGCGGTTGGCCGAGAGCGCGGCCAGTGCCAGCCTGGGCTGGTCGGCGATGTGGGCGACCAGCGCGGCGAAGACGCCGAGCAGCACGCTCGACGGACTGGCACCGGTGCGGTGACAGGCGGCGTCCAGGCTCTCGGCGGCGGCCCGGGAGCGGATCGCCAGGGTGGCGAGCTGCTCGGCCGGCCCGGTCAGCCCGGAGTCGGCGAAGACCGCCGCCGGGCTGGTGAGCAGGATCTTCTCCCAGTGCTTGAGGGAGGCGGTGGTGCGGCGCCGCCCGGCCGCCGAGTGCTCGGCGGCCGCGATCTCCAGCGGGGTGGGCGCGCTGACCGGCGGGAGCTCGGCTCCCGAGAGCAGGGTGAACCACTCCTCGAACAGGACGGAGGTGGCCGCGCCGTCCGCCCCGGTGTGGCAGACCACCACGGCCAGCCGGGTGGGCTTCCCGTCCCGGGTGAGCAGGGTGAAGCGCAGTGGGAAGTCCACTGCCAGGTCAAACGGGCGCGGCCGGTCGAGCCGCGCCAACTCATCGGCCCTGACGTCGAGTTGGTCCTCCGGCGCGGCCTCCGTCAGGGTCACCTCGAAGGAGCCGGCGGCGTGCACCGCCTGCCGCCCGTCGACCGCGAAGGTGGTGCGCAGCGACTCGTGCCGTTCGGCCAGCCGGCGCAGCGTGGTGAGCACCTCGGGCACGGTGGCCCCGGGCGGGACGGGCCAGACCGCGTGCTTGTTGATCTGGTCGGGGTCGTCCCGGCGGATGCACAGGATCATGTTGGCCTGACCGAGCGTCACCGGCCCCTCGCCGGTGCTGCCGCCGTCGTACCGGACGGTGACCACGCTCATCGGAGGGCCCCTGCCGCGACGGCGCCGGTGAGCACCTCGCGCACCGACTGCGGCCAGTCCGCCGGGTACGGGCCGTGGGCGTGGATCAGGGCGAGCGCGATCCGCTCCAGGCCGAAGGCGGCGCAGGCGGTGTGGCCGGGTTCGCCGTCGGCGGTGAACTCGAAGACGGTGCCGAAGGTGTCCTTGTGGCAGTTGGCCGAGGCGATCGCCTGGACCAGGCCGTCGGCCACCTCCACCCGCAGCTCGTACTTCAACTCCTGGGCGCGCTGGGCGGCTTGGAAGACCTTGCGGGCCCGGCCGAAGAACGGGTCGTCGGCGACCTCGACCGAGACCTTGAGGCCCATCGCCCCCAGCCACTCGGCGACCCGGGCCAGCCAGGCGGCCCGCCAGTCCTCGCAGTGCGCCTGTGTCCCGGCGGTGACGTACTCGGACATCCGGAAGCTGCGCAGCCGGCCGGGCTCGGCGCTGCCCTCCTGGCGGAAGCAGTGGGCGGAGACCGCGAAGCGGGCGGGGCCGGTCAACTCCCGTCCCTCCAGGGTGGCGTAGACCGGGTAGCAGGCGGCGGGGAGCAGCACCAGGTCACCGATCCGCTGCTCGCGGTGCCAGTCCGGAGTGCCGGAGAGCTCGCGCCACTCGGCGGGGGTGCCGGTGAAGCTGTGCACGGTGCCGAGCAGGTGCGGGAAGGCCTTGGCGTACCCGGCCCGCTCCACCAGGGCACGGGAGATCACCGGCGGGATGGCCAGCCGCTCGAAGGGCTCGTCGGCGCCGAGCGCCTCGATGCCGAGGCGCAGGTCGGCGATCAGCCGCTCGAAGCCGCCCGAGTAGAGCACCACACCGGGGGTGTCCGTGGGCAGCAGGGTCGCGGCTTCCGCCGTCCGGAGGTCAGTCATCCGCTGTACCTGTGTTCCTGGTTGGAGTCTGGTCGGGGAAGGGTGGTGCTGGTACTGACGCCGGTGCCGGTGCGGGCGCCGGTCACGGCTGGCGCAGCTCGGCGGCGCGGCCGGTGCGGCGGTCGGTGCCGCGGACGAGCAGCGGGCCGCCGCTCCAGGCGGAGAGCGCGGCCGTCCAGGCGCCGGTGAGCGGCTGGCCGCCGGCCGCGGGGGCGGCGCCGTCGGCTCCGGACACCGGGTCCGGGAAGGGCCAGGACGGACGCCACGGCTCCTGACCGCCGCTGGTGACCGCGCGCCGCGCGGCCATAGCAGTCTGGCGGACCGTCAGGGTCCTCTCCTCCGGCGCCTGTTCGCAGAGCAGCAGGACGCCTTCGGCGTGTGCGGGCAGCTCGACCGGCCCGGGCGGCACGTGGTGCAGCGCGGGCTGCTCCAGCAGCAGCACCAGGGCGCGCTCGCAGGCGCCCGTCCGCGCGTAGCGGTCGGCGATCCGCAGGGCGGTGAACGGGCTGAGCGGCCCTTGGTCGCCGACGGCGAAGGCCATCGGCTCCCCGGGGCAGCTCCGGGCGAGCCGCAGGGTGTTGGCCAGTCCGGGCTGGACGTCGGGGACGTCGAAGGCGAGCAGCAGCAGGTCGGCCGGCCGGTCCTCGGGGAGGTCCAGCTCGGCGAGCAGTGCCTCGCCCATCTCGCCGTAGCCGTGCCCGGCTCCCTCGGTCAGCAGGTCCTCGCGCAGGGCCAGCCCGTACGGGCGGGTCTGGTCGGCGACGAAGACCCGCAGGTCCGGGTCGAGCGCGGCGGCCGAGCGGCCGGAGAAGCGGCGGTGCACCGACCTGGTGATCCGCAGTCCGCCCCGGCCGGTGGGGCGCGGCTGCACCGCTCAGGCCTCGGTGATGGTGTGGCCGGCCACGAAGTCGGCGAGGCTGGCGACCGAGCGCAGGTCGTCCTCGCCGATCTCCTCGACGTCCACCTGGATGTCGAGCGCCTCCTCGAGTTCGAGGATCAGCTCCAGGGTGCCGGCCGAGGTGAGGCCGAGGTCGTCGAACAGGCAGGCGTTCTCCGGGATCTCGGTGAGCTCGCGGCGGAGCACCCGGGGCAGCAGGGTGCCGATGCTCTCCAGCACCTGGCCGCGCAGGGCCGGATCGGGGGCAAGGGTGGTGTCGTCCATCGTGGAACATCCCATCGGGGGCAGCGCGGTGTGGTCAGCGCGGGCGGACGGTGGAGGCGCCCCTGGGGAACGGGGGCTGTCTCCCGGGGGCACGGCCGGTCAGTGCCGGACGGTCATCGCCGAGAAGGTGGCGCCGAGGCCGGAGGCCGCGATCATGTACCGGTCACCGGGACGGAGCAGGCCCCTGGTGACGGCGGTGTGAAGGTTGATGAACCCGTCTGCGGCGAAACTGTGCCCGACGGCGGGCACGTTGTCCAGCAGTACGCGCTCGATCGGGAGCTCCAACTCCCGCGAGAGGCGCCGCCAGGAGACCTGGTTGACGTTGTGCGGCAGGATCAGCGCGAGCTCGTCGAGGCCGGTCCCGGCGCGCTCCGCGGCGGTGCGGATCACCTCGGCCATGGTCTCGGGGTAGGCCCGCTGGTAGCGGGTGAGCAGCTCCGGATCCTCGGCGAAGCGGCCGTCGAACTCACCGAGTTGGCGCACGGCGTAGGACAGCACCTCGCCGGGGCCGCCGCCGGCGCGCACCAGGCAGGCGGCCGCGCCCTCGGCGAACAGCGCCGTCTCCGGGACGAGTTGGGCGTCCCGGGTGAAGGTCTTCTCGCCGGTCAGCACCAGGGCGAGCGCGTCCGGGTCCGGATCGGCGGCGAGCAGGCGCCCGGCCAGGTCGATCGCCAGCAGGCTGCCGGCGCAGGCGTGGTGGGAGAGCGAGAAGTGCTCGGCGTGGCCGAGCCCGAAGCGGTCCAGCAGGTCGGGCAGGGGGTCCAGCGGGTACGGGAGGGCCACCGGCATGCTGCGGGCGTACAGCACGTGGCGGACCAGGTGTTCCCGGCCGCGGAGTTCGGTCAGGGCGCCGAGGGCGCCGGCCAGCAGGTCGTGCAGCGTTCCGTCCGGGTCCAGGCACACCTGGTCCAGGCCGTGGAAGCGGCGGAAGAGGGAGATTTGGCGCGGGGTCAGTCCGATCCGCTGCCCGACGGCCTCGATGGGAACGGCCGAGTCGGGGAGGTGGACGGCCACTGCCTCCAGTGCGGTCACCCGGGCTAGTATTCCCACGCCCCGCGAGCCGCACAAGATGTGTCCTGACTCTTCGGCCGGAGCCCACGACCCCCCGGAGTGCTTCCTGATGGATCGTCATACCCCTGTGACCAGCAGCTTCCTGTTCGTCGTGCCGCCGCTCGCCGGCCACGTCCTGCCCACGATCGGTCTAGGCCACGAGCTGGAGCGCCGCGGCCACCGGGTGGCCTGGGCCGGTTCGGAACTGGTGCTGCGGCCGCTGCTCGGGCCGGACGCCCGGGTGCTCCGCACCGGCTCGCGGCTGTTCCGTCCGCAGGGCGGATCGGGCGAGGCGGCGCTGCGCTCGCTCTGGGACGGCTTCGTGGTCCCGTACGCCCGCTTCACCGCGAAGGCGCTGGACGCGGCGGTGCGCACCGAGCGCCCGGACGTCCTGGTCGTGGACCAGCACACCCCGGCGGGCGCCCTGACCGCGCACCGGCACCGGATCCCCTGGGCCTCGCTGGCCCCGGGGCTGATGGAGCTCGGGCGGCCGTTCCCGGAGGCGGAGCCGTGGATCGAGGAGCGGCTGCGCGAGCTGTGGCGGCGGGCCGACCTGCCCGAGGAGGCGTACGTCGACCCGCGCTTCTCGCCCGAGCTGGTCCTGGCCCTGACCAGCGAAACCCTGGCCGGCGGAGCCCTCGCCGGCGAAGCCCCGGCAGGTGGCGCCGCGGCACGGACCGCCCTGGTCGGCCCCGTGCTCGCCGAGCGGCCGCCGGAGCCCGGCTTCCCGTGGGAGCGGCTCGACCCGACCCGCCGTCACCTGCTGGTCTCCATGGGCACGCTGGCCGACGACGTCTCGGTGGACTTCCTGCGCCGGGTGGGCGCGGCGCTGCACCTGCTGGGCCCCGAGGTGCCGGCCGTGGTGGTCGCCCCGCCGGAGCTGTGGGAGGCCTTCCCGGAGTGGGCGGTCACGGTGGAGCGCGCGCCGGTGCTCGAACTGCTGGCGCGGGGGCGGGTGTCGGCCCTGCTCGGCCACGGCGGGCTGAACACCACCGGCGAGGCGCTGGCGCACGGCGTGCCGGTGGTGCTCGCCCCGATCCGGCACGACCAGCCGCTGGTGGCCGGGCGGGTGGCGGCGGCCGGAGCCGGGCTGTGCGTCGACTTCGCGGGGGCCACCGCGCAGCTCCTGGCGCAGGCGGTCCTGACGGTGCGCCAGGAGCCGTCCTACCGCGAGGCGGCGGGGCGGCTCGGCCACGAACTTCTCGCGAAGGGCGGTGCCCGCACCGCAGTTGACCACCTGGAGCGCACGGCGTCCACCAGGCGAGATCCCGCGAACGACCTGGTCCAGACCATTGTGGCGAGCCCGGCCGACCCCCTAGGGTGACGCCCGGGGAGCCACTCCCCCGGCTGCCGCACGGGTGCTTCCGTCACCCCGGCCGCCGGTGCCCGTGGCCTGCCCCGGCACCGTACGGCTCCGACCGGACGGCCCCCTCACCCCCTGTCTGCCCACCCCTGTACGGGAGTTCTGGCTTTGATCGAGACCACGGGGCTGCGCAAGTCCTACCAGTCCCGCAAGGCCGCCGCCGTCGACGCCGTACGCGGCCTCGACCTCTCCGTGGCGGCCGGCGAGATCTACGGCTTCCTCGGGCCCAACGGCGCCGGGAAGACCACCACCCTGCGCATGCTGGCCACCCTGATCCGCCCGGACGGCGGCTCCGCCGTCATCGCCGGGGCCGACCTGCGGGCCGACCCGGCCGGCGTCCGCCGCCGGATCGGCTACGTCGCCCAGGGCGGCGGCACCGCCGACACCGTCACCGGCCGCGAGGAGCTGGTGCACCAGGCCCGGCTCTACGGCAGCTCCAAGGCCGAGGCCCTGAAGCTGGCCGAAGGGGCCGTCGAGTCCTTCGAGCTGGGCGAGTTCGCGGACCGCGCCTGCCAGACCTACTCGGGCGGCCAGCGCCGCCGGGTGGACATCGCCCTCGGCGTCATCCACCAGCCGTCGGTGCTCTTCCTGGACGAGCCCACCGTCGGCCTGGACCCGGCCAGCCGGGCCGGGGTCTGGGAGGAGATCCGGCGGCTGCGGGCCGAGGGCATGACGGTCTTCGTGACCACCCACTACCTGGACGAGGCCGACGCGCTCTGCGACCGGATCGGCATCATCGACCACGGCGGCATCGTCGCCGAGGGCACCCCGGAGGAGCTCAAGCAGGAGGTCTCCGGGGACGTGGTGGTGCTCAGCGGCCTGGACGTCGAGGACGCCGCCAAGGCGCTCGCCGACGCCCCGTACCTGCACCGCACCGAGACGCCCGCCGAGGGCGGCCTGCGCCTGTACGTCCGGGACGGCGCCACCGCCATCCCCCAGCTGCTGCCCGCCCTGGCCGAGGCCGGCCTCACCCCGGCCACCGTCCAGCTCCAGCGCCCCAGCCTGGACGACGTCTTCCTGGCCCGCACCGGCCGCTCACTCAACTGATCCCACCTGGTCCACCGCACTCCCCTGGAGCCGTTCCCCGATGAAACTCGCGCGTGACACCTGGCTGGTGTTCCAGCGTCAGGTGCTGCTGATGTGGCGCACCCCGGTCTGGCTGGTCGTCGGCATCGTCCAGCCGCTCTTCTACCTGCTGCTGTTCGCCCCGCTGCTCAAGAGCGCCCTGGGGGCCGGGAGTTACCAGGAGGCCTACCGGATCTACGTGCCGGGCCTGCTCGCCGTGCTGGTCATCTTCGGCGGCCTGTTCTCCGGCTTCAGCCTGCTCGGCGAGCTCAAGGCCGGCATCGTCGAACGCTCCCGGGTGACCCCGGTCAGCCGGCTCGCCCTGCTGCTCGGCCGGGCGCTGCGCGAGGTGGTGGCGCTGCTGGCCCAGGCGGTGGTGATCACCCTGCTGGCCCTGCCGTTCGGCCTGACCGTCGGCCTGCTGGACCTGGCGCTGGCCTACCTGTTGATGGCCATGCTGGCGCTGATGACCTCGGCGGTCTCCTTCGGCATCGCCCTGCTGGTGCGCAACGACGCCGCGCTGGCCCCGGTGGTGAACACCGCGGCGCAGCCCATCGCCCTGCTCTCCGGCGTGCTGCTCCCGCTGGCGCTGGCCCCGCAGTGGCTGCGGTCGATCGCCGAGTGGAACCCCTTCTACTGGGCCGTGGAGGGGATGCGCTCGCTCTTCGCCGGCCGGATCGGCGACGCCGTGGTCTGGCAGAGCATCACGGTGGTGGCGCCGCTGGCCGCGCTGGCGGTCTGGTGGTCGGCCAGGCTCTTCGCGGAGCGCGTGCGCTGACGGCACGGACGGCACGAGGAGGGGGTGGGAGCCAGTGGCTCCCACCCCCTCCTCGTGGTGTCTCAGGCCGCCGTCTCCGCCCGGACGAAGGCGGCCAGCCGCTCGACCCCGTCGGCGATCCGATCACCCGTCAGACTGCTGATGGAGAGCCGCAGCCGGCGCTCCCCGCCGCCGTCCGGGTAGAAGTCGGCCATCGGGGTCCAGAGCACCCCGTACCGCTCGGCACACCGCGCCACAGCCGCCGCGTCGGCCGTGAACGGGACGGTGAGCACGGTGAAGTAGCCGCCCTCCGGCTGGTTCCAGCCGACCCCGAGCCGCTCCCGCTCGGCTGCCGGGAAGTGGCGGTCGAGCTCGGCCAGCAGCCGCTCCAGGTTGGCCGCGTAGTGGGCGACCGCGTCCGCGTTGGCCTCCCGCAGCCGGAAGTCGTGGCTGATCAGCAGACCGCCGATCACCGCCTGGCTGAGCGCGGGGGTGTTCACCGTGGTCATGCTCTTGAGCTTGGCCAGTTGGTCGGCCAGCAGCGAGGTGGTGCCGTCCGCGGCGCGCACCACCTGATCGGCGATCAGGTAGCCGAGCCGGGCGCCCGGGAAGCAGGTCTTGGCGAAGGAGCCGAGGTGCACCACCCGCTGCTCGCGGTCCAGCGCCTTGAGGGTGGGCCGGCGCTCACCGGTCCGGGAGAAGAAGCCGTAGGGGTCGTCCTCCAGGATCAGCAGGTCCTCCTGCCCGGCCACCGCGAGCAGCTCCTCGCGGACGGCGGTGGGCAGGCTGGCGCCGGAGGGGTTGGCGAAGTCGGGGACGACGTAGAGCGCCCGGGGACGCCGCCCCTCGGCCCTCAGCCGCCGCGCGGTGGCGGCCAGCGCGGCCGGGTCGCCCTCCGGCACGGGGACGGTGGCCACGTCCAGCAGCCGGGCAGCGCCGGTCACACCGACGTAGCAGGGCGAGCTGACCAGCAGCACGTCCTCGGGCCCGGCGCAGAGCGCGCGCAGCACCAGCAGCATGCCCTCCTGCGCGCCGACGGTGACCACCACCGAGGCCGGATCGACCGTCAGGCCCTCGTCGTTGGCCAGGGTCCGGGCGATCAGGTCGGCCACGATGCCCTTGGTCGGGCCGTACTGGAACAGCGCGCTGCGCACCTGCTCCTCCGTCAGGCCGCGGCCACGCAGGTGGTCCAGGTACACGTCCAGGTACTTCGCCACCTGGGAGGTCTCGAAGAAGCCCTCGTAGGGACGGCCCGCAGCGAAGGAGACCGCCGACGGGTAGCGCTCCGCCACCTCGTTGAGGAAGGTCATCGCGTCCAGCAGCGGGTCGGCGAGCGAGCCGTGCAGGTCGGCCAGGGACAGGGCGCTCACGCGAACGCCTCCCGCAACCGCCGGGCCGCGTACTCCTGGGCGTCCCGCCCCGCGTCCAGCGCCCCGGCCATGGCGAAGAAGCCGTGCACCATGCCGTCGTACCGCCGGGTCTCGACCTCCACGCCGGCCGCCCGCAGGGCCTCGCCGTAGGCCTCGCCCTCGTCGCGCAGCGGGTCGTACTCGGCGGTGATCACCGTGGCGGGCGGCAGTCCTGACAGGTCGTCGGCCCGCAGCGGCGAGACCAGCGGGTCGTCGCCGTCGGCCTGGTCCGCCAGGTAGTGGCCCCAGTACCAGTCCACCGAGTGCCGGTTGAAGAGCAGCGGGTCGTCGCTCTCGCGCAGCGAGGCGGTGTCGGCCCGGCGGTCGGTGTTCGGGTAGACCAGCAGCTGGTGGCGGAGCTCCGGGCCGCCGTCGCGGCGGGCCAGCAGGGTGACGGCGGCGGCCAGGTTACCGCCCGCGCTGTCGCCGCCGACGGCGATCCGCGCGCCGTCCAGGCCGAGCTCGGCGGCGTGCGCGGCCAGCCAGACCGCGGCGGCGTGGCAGTCCCGCACGGCGGCGGGGAAGGGGTGCTCGGGGGCCCGGCGGTAGCCGACGCCGACGGTGACGCAGCCGGCCGCGTTGGCCAGCCGGCGGCAGATCGCGTCGCTGGTCTCCAGCGAGCCGAGGGTCCAGCCGCCGCCGAAGAGGTAGAGCAGGGCGGGCAGTCCGGGCGCGTCGCTCGGGCGGTAGACCCGCAGGGTGAGCGGGCCGCCGGGCCCGGGGACGGTCAGCTCGCTGACCTGGTGGACGGGCTCGGGGTCGCCGCCGGCGGCCTGGATCGCGGCCAGGTCGGCGGCCCGGGCGGTGGCCAGGTCGAGCGTGTAGAGAGGGGGGGTGCCGGCTTCGGCGCGGCGGGCCCGCAGGGCCAGGACTTGCGGGTCGAGTGGCATCGCCTCGCCCAACCTTCCTTCGGGAAAAGGGAACTGATGGGGAGTGAGCGGAGATTCGTCAACGGCTTCGCCGCTTCTCCGTCAACTCCGCCGCCGCGCCTCGACATAGATGGTCTCGTCGCTGCGGAAGGCGGTGTCGAGATCGGCGATTTCCGTGTGCAGACCCACACGGTACGAGCACAAGCGGACCGCCTCCTCGTCGAAACCCGCCTCGGTGAGCACGTAGGTCAGCTCGGCCTGGTCGTAGATCCACCGGTGGCCGTAGTAGGCGAAGATCTGGTTGATCAGGAAGGCCTTGCGCTCGGGCATCGGCGGGCCGAAGCCGAGCTTGCTCAGCCGGCGCCGGTGCCGGGTCAGGAAGCCGTCCTCCTGGACGTAGCCGACCAGGTACTTGGCCAGGTCAGGGGTGGTGATCCGGATCAGCCCGCCGGGGGCGAGCACCCGGTGGCACTCCTTCAGCCAGCCCAGCGCGACGTTCAGCGGGATGTGCTCGATGAGGTGCTCGGCGTAGATCCAGTCGACCGCGCCGTCCTCGAAGGGCAGCGGGCGGGAGACGTCGAGCTGGGTGAAGCAGCGGTCGCCGTCGACCCGGTAGAGGGTGCCGGGTTCGCTGACCGCGACGGCGCTGCGCAGCGGGGTGAGGTCACTGCCGAGGCCGTTCGGATGGTCGGTGCGGAATGCGGCGAATTCGATTCCCGTGAGACCCAGCGCCTGGAATTCCGCGCGGGTGCGCGGGATTCCCTCTGGCATCGCCTCCAGTTTCTCGCAGACCGCGACCCCGGCACTGAATTCGTCCAGGGTCACGGCGAGCGTCTCGGGATTCTCCCAGTCCCATCCGGCAAATCTGTTCACGGTGCTTCGCGCCTTTCCTGTTCTCGACATGGCGTCAGCGTGCACAAGTCAATCCGTGCACGTCCGACATGAAGGGCCGATCCGGCGGGGCCGGGGTGCCGCGGGGGCTGCCCGTTCGGCAGGCCCCACCGGGGCCCGGAAGGCAGACCTGCCGCCCCGACCCGAGGCCGTGCGGCCGGAGCCGCGCAGGCCATGGCGGTCCTACGGCGTCAGGCGGGGCCCGCAGGCCCGCCACCGCACCGCCCTCGCGGCGCGCCCGCCCGCGGGCCCGCTCCAGGCTCGGCAGCGTAGGGGCCGCAAGCGGCATTGGTATAGACCTTGACCCGGTCAATCGTCCTGTGCCAGGGTCTGGGAACGCGGAATTCCATCCGCCGAAAGTGAACCGCTGCCAATCTCTGTCGCCCCGATTCATGGAGTGGCGTTGCCCGGTTTCCCCACCGATGCGCCCCCGCATTCCGAAGCCCCGGAAGGCTGGGTCGATCACTTCCTTTTGGCCGGTCCCGGTCAAGAAGTCTGTCTCCGGTTCGAAAGGCCGGTGACCCGCTCCGCCCTGCGTGCCCTGGTGGACGCGCGGCGGGCAAGCCTCGCCGCCGCCGGGCTCACGGACGGCGGCACGGTGGCCCTGCGGCTGCCGCCCTCGCTCGGGTACGTCACCGCCCTGCTCGCCGCCTGGCAGCTGGGTGCCCAAGTAGCCCTGCTGGACCACCGGCTGACGGACCACGAGACGGCGGCGGCGCTGGAGCGCCTGGCTCCCCAGGTGCTGGTCGAGGCGGACCGGCCGCCGGCGGCGGGACTGCGCGGGTTCAGCGAGGTCGAGCCGGTCGTCACCACGCGACCGGACGGCCTGCCCGCGCGGTCACCGCACGCGCTGGTCCAGTTGAGCTCCGGCTCGACCGGGCCCTCCAAGGTGATCGCCCGGACCGCCGGCGACCTGCTGCGCGAACTCGCCGTCTACCGCGCGCTGCCGGGCTTCCCGGCCGCGGGCGGCCGCACCGTGCTGCTCTCCTCCGTGGTCCACGTGCTGGGCCTGGTCGGAGGGCTGCTGCACGCCCTGCACGCCCGGGTCCAACTCACCGTCCCCGAGCGGATGACAGCGGCCGGCATCCTGGCCGCCGTCGCGGAGGAGGACCTGCCGACCACCGTGATCGGCGTCCCGTTCCACGCCGAGCTGCTGGCCGGAGTGCGCGCACCCCGGCCGCTGCCGCACCTGACCGCGATCGTGGTCGCGGGCGAGCTGACCCGGCCCGGAGTGGCCGGGGCGGTCCGCGCCCGGTACGGCGTACCGCTCGGCACCATGTACGGGATGACCGAACTCGGCGTCATCGCCACCGACCTGGACGGCACCCTGGCGCCCGCCGTCCGCCCGGTCCCCGGACTGGAGCTGCGCACCGAGGGCGGCGAGCTGCACATCCGCCGCCCCGACTCCCCCTATCTCGGGCTCACCGATCCGAGCCGCTGGTCCGACGGCTGGCTGCACACCCGGGACGCCGCGGCGTACGACACGACGAGCGGCCTGCTCACCGTGCACGGCCGCCGCGACTCCCAGGTCTCGATCGGCGGGCTCAAGGTCGACCTCACCGAGGTCGAGCACACGCTGGCCGCACTGCCCGAAGTCCGGGAGGCGGTCGTGGTGTTCGAGCACGGCGCGGTCGAGGCCTACCTGGTCCCCTCCGAGGGGGCCGGGGCCGAACAGATCCGCGCGGGCCTGGAGCAGAGGCTCGCCGGATACAAGCGCCCGCGCAGGCTGGCGCTGCTGCCGGCCCTTCCCCGCACCGCCACCGGCAAGCTGCTGCGCGACCCCGCGGGGCTGCGCGCCGCCGCCGCAGCGCTCTGACCCCGTCACCGCCCTTCCCGCCGAGGCTGGGCAGTGGCTGGGCAGCGCCTGGGCACTTCCTGTGAGTTCTCCCCGTCTGCGAATCCCCCCGTCCCTCCGACCCGTTACGGAGCCCCCCGATGCAGGACACCATCCGCGAGTTCGTGCTCGCCACCCTCACCGCGATGAACTACGACGTCTCCGAGGTCACCGGCGACACCGACCTGGGCCCGGCCGGCCTGGACCTGGAGTCCCTCGCGCTGGCCGACCTGGCCGTCCAGGTCGAGGAGGAGTACGGCGTCCGCTTCGAGCTGGACGACATGGAGGGCACCGCGCTGATGACCCTCGACGAGTTCACCGCCGACGTGGCCAAGCGCCTCGCCACCGCCGGCACCCCGGCGTGAGTGCCGCGCCGCCGCCCGGCCGGGCGGAGGTGCTGGCCGTGCTGGCGGAGTTCGGCCGGCGCGCCCCCGAGGCGGTGGAGGAGGAGCTCGGCTCGCTCGAACTCACGTGGTTGCTCGCCGAGTTCGAGCAGCGCCACGGTGAGCTGAGCTACTCCGACGAGGCACTGGACCAGGTCCGCACGGTGACCGACGCGGTGGAGCTGCTGCGGACGGCCGTCGTACCGGCGACGGGCGCGTGACCGTGACCACCACCGACGTGGCGGTCACCGGCATCGGTGTCCGCTCCGCCTTCGGGTCCGGTCTCGACCCGCTGGTCGCCGCCGCCACCCGGGGCCTGCCGGCCTTCGGACCGGTCGGCCGCTTCGACGTGACGCACCGCCAGGCCCGCCGGGCCGCGCTGGCGCCGGGAACCCCCGTCCTCGGCGAAGCGCTCCCGGCCGTCCTGCACGAGGCCGTCACCCAGGCGGGCGTCCACCCCGACGAGGCCGGCCCGCTGCTGCTGGCCCGCCACGGCGACCCCGTGACGGCCGAGGCCTGCCGGCCGGTGCACGAGCGCTGGGGCGACGGCCGGGTCTACACCGGGGCCTGCACGGCCGCCGGCTCGGCGGTGGCGGACGCCGCCGCACTGATCTCCTCCGGCCGGGCCGAACGGGTCCTGGTCGCGGCCGGGTACCTGGTCGAGCCGGACACCTTCGCGGTCTTCGACGCCGGCCGGGCCCTGGCCCGCGACGGCGTGGCGCGGCCGTTCAGCGCCGGGCGCAGCGGACTGCTGCTCGGCGACGGCGTGGTCGCGGTGGTGCTGGAGTCGGCCGCCGCGGCGGAGCACCGCGGCGCCGAGGTGCTGGCCCGGATCGCGGGCTGGGGCCGGGCGGGCGACGCGTACCACGTCTGCCGTCCGGCGCCGGACGGTTCGGGCCTGGCCCGGGCCGTGCGGTCCGCGCTGGACCGGGCCGGGCTGACGCCCGACCAGGTCGGCTACGTCAACGCCAACGCCACCGGCTCGCCGCTGGCGGACCAGGCCGAGGCCCGGGCGCTGGAGAGCGTCTTCGGCAGCGGCGGGCCGCCCGTCAGCTCCAGCAAGTCGGTGCACGGCCACGCGCTGGAGGCCTCCGCGCTGCTCGAACTCGCCGTCACCATCGGCGCGTTGCGGGCAGGGGTGCTCCCGGTCAACGCGGGTCTGCTCGGGCCCGACCCGGAGTGCGCGCTGGACCTGGTCACCGAGGACGCCCCGCGGGCGGCGCCCGCCCACGCGCTCACCCTCAACTCCGCCTTCGGCGGCGCCAACACCGCACTCCTGGTGGCCGCCGCGTGAAGCAGCTCGCCGAGGGGCGCTGGCCCGAGCCGCAGGACGAGGCACTCCCCCGTCTGCCCGGCTTCGCCGACTCCCCGTTCAACCCCCTGGTGGTGGCCGCCGCCGACCGCTGCCTCCAGCAGCACCGAGCGGCACCCCGGACCGCCCTGCTCCTCGTCAGCCACAGCGGGGACCTGGGCACCGCCGAGGCGATCGCCCGCGCGGCGGAGGGAGAGCGACGGGTACCCCCGCTGCTCTTCTTCCAGTCCAACCCCAACGCGGTGCTCGGCCACCTGGCCGCCCGCTGGGGCCTCACCGGTCCGGTGCTGGCGGTCAGCCCGCCGAACGCCACGCCCGGTGAAGTACCGCAGGACGCCTACGAGTTGGCCGACCTGCTGCTGCTCGACGGCGACGCCGACGAAGTCCTGGTGATCGCCGCCGAACAGGCGCACCCGAGCGACCCCGGCCGCGCGGTGGCCGTCCTGCTCGCCCCCTGACCCACCTCCCGACCCCCATCCGACGCCGCCCGAGCGGGCGGCGCCGCGCCCCGTGCTCTCCCCGTGCGCCCCGGTGCGGCCTCCAGAAGGGAACCCCTACCCGTGAGCATTCGCAGCATCCGTGCCCGGCTGGCCGCCGATCCGGCCCTCGGCGCCGGGAACGTGCTCACCACCCGGATCGCCCTCGGCGAGGGTCTCGACGAGCCGCTGCTCACCTTCGACACCCCGGTGGACGACCACGCCGCCTGGCAGCCCTTCACCCTGCGCGAGCTGGACCTGGCGGTCCGCTCCCGGGCCGCCGCCCTGCACGAGCTGGGGATCGGCCGCCGCGACCCGGTGGTGGTCTGGTCGACCGCCGCCGCCGACCACGTGCTGACCTTCCTGGCCGCCGCCCGCCTCGGCGCCATCCCGGCCCTGCTCAACCCCAACCTGGACGGCGAGAAGGCCGCGCTCTACATCCACCGCCTGCGCGCCTCCGGCATCCTGACCGACGCCGAGCACCGCGAGCGGCTGGCCGGCTACGACCCGGGCGCCCCGCTGCTGCCGGACGTGGCCACCCTGGGCCTGGGCGACCCGGCCAAGGCGCCCGAGCCGTACCGGCACTGGGGCGGCGACCCGGTGGCCATCACCCACTCCTCCGGCACCACCGGCCTGCCCAAGGCCGTGGTCCACTCGCACGACAGCCTCTACGCGGCGATCCGCTACCGGCTCGCGCTGCCCCGCCCGCAGGGCTCCGAGCGGATGCTCTCCGCGCTGCCCGCCCCGCACGCGGCCACCCTGATCATCTCCAACCTGGTGATGAGCCAGCACGCCCAGCTCGCGGTGCTCTCCAGCCAGACCGGCGCCGGGGTGCTGGACGCCATCGAGCGCTGGCAGCCGGGCGGCGTGATCGGCTTCGCCGCCACCTGGGCCGACCTGGCCCGGCACGACCTGAGCGAGCGTCAGCTCCAGTCGGTGGCGCTGTGGTGGAACACCGGCGACTGCGCGCACGAGGCGCACATCCGCCGCCTGATCGCGGTCGGCTCGCGCGAGTCGGTCTCCCGCGAGGGCCGCGTCCGCACCCCCGGCTCGGTCTTCGTGGACGGCCTGGGCTCCACCGAGATGGGCCACTCGCACTTCTTCATCAGCCACAGCCAGGGCAGCGACCGCTACGGCCGCTGCGTCGGCCGCCCGCACGCCTTCGTGGACTGCGCGGTGCTGGCCCCCGACGGCTCCGAGCTCGGCCCGCACGAGATCGGCGAGCTGGGCACCAAGTCCCCCACCCTGGCGCTCGGTTACTGGAACGACTCGGTCACCACCTACCGCACCCGGGTGCGCGGCTACTTCCTCACCGGCGACCTGATGTACCGGGACGAGGAGGGCTACTACTACCACGTGGACCGCGCGGTGGACTCGGTCGACCTCGGCAACGGCCACCGGCTGCTCACCGCGATGAGCGAGGAGCGGGTGCTGGCGGCCTGCCCGGACGTGCTGGACTGCACCGTGGTCGCGGTCCGCGAGAACGGCGCCGTGGTCACCGACGTGCTGCTCCAGCTCGCCCCGCAGGCCGACCAACTGGCCGACCGCAGCAAGGAGGTGACGGCCGCGCTGGACGAGTGGACGGCCGCCACCGTGCGTCGGGTGCTGGTGGTGCCGGACGAGCGCATCCCGCTCGGCCCGACCGGCAAGGTCCGCAAGATCCTGCTGCGCGAGCGGCACCTCGCCGAGTCCGAGGCCGCTGAGTCCGAGGCCGCCGCGCTCGCCGGGAACCCCGAGTGAGCGCGCCGGTCAGCGCCGTCGTCACCGGCCTCGGCCTGGTCACCCCGCTCGGCCGCAAGGTGGAGGAGGTGTTCGAGGCGCTCACCTCCGGCCGCTCGGGCATCACCGCCGTCCCCGACGGCCACGCCGCGCACGGCTGGCTGCCGTTCGCCGGGATCGCCCCGCACGTCGACGGCACCGAGGTGCTGCCGCCCACCGAGACCCGCTGCGTGGACCGCTTCGTCCTGCTGGCCCTGGCCGCCGCCGATGACGCCCTCGCCGAGGCCGGGCTGGTGGTCGGCCGCGACGTGGAGCCGGACCGGATCGCCGTGGTGATCGGTACCGGCGGCGGCGGTCTGGAGACCTTCGAGCAGCAGTCGCACCGCCGGCTGGAGCGCGGCCGGCCGGCCGTCAGCCCGTACCTGCTGCCGGGCATGCTGTCCAACATGGCGGCCGCCCGGATCGCCATCAAGTACGGGATGCGCGGCTACAGTTCGGCTCCCGTCACGGCCTGCGCGGCCGGTGCCCAGGCGATCGCCGAGGGCCTGCGGCTGATCCGGGCCGGCGAGGCCGACGTGGTGGTCTGCGGCGGCACCGAGTCCTCGCTGCACCCGACCATCGCCGCCGCCTTCACCAACGCCCGTGCCCTGGCCCAGGGTTGGGAGGACCCGGCGCAGGCCAGCCGCCCGTTCGACCGGCGCCGCAACGGCTTCGTGCTGGGCGAGGGCGCCGGGGTGCTGGTGCTGGAGCGGGCCGAGCACGCGGCCGCCCGGGGCGCCACCGTCCGGGCCGAGCTGCTCGGCTGGGGCGGCAGCACCGACGCCCACCACCCGACCATGCCCCGCCCGGACGGCGCCGGGGCGGCCGACTCCATGCGGGCCGCGCTGCGCAGCGCCGGCCTGGCCCCGTCCGACATCGGCTACGTGAACGCCCACGGCACCGGCACCAAGCTCGGCGACACGGCCGAATCCTCGGCGCTGAACGCCGTGTTCGGCGAGGACGGGCCCGCCGTCAGCTCCACCAAGGGCGCCACCGGCCACCTGCTGGGCGCGGCCGGGGCGGTGGAGGCGATCGTCTCGGTGCTCGCCGTGCAGCGCGGCCAGCTCCCGCCCACCGTCAACCTGGAGGACCCGGACCCGGCCTGCGCGCTGGACCACGTCCGGCAGGCGCGCCACACCCCGGTGCGGGCCGCGCTCTCCAACTCCTTCGCCTTCGGCGGGCACAACCTCAGCCTGATCTTCGGCCAGCCGTCCACCACCGGCGGGCCTCACCAGCCTGGAGAGATCCGTTGACCGTCCAGAGCATCGCCCACGTCGAGTTCCACTGCGCGGACGCCGACCGCTTCGCCGCCGACCTGGCCACCGCCTTCGACTTCACCGTCACCCCGGCCCCGGCCGAGCCGGGGGTGCGCCGGATCTGGCTGACCCAGGGCACCATCCGCTTCCTGCTGGCCTCGGCCGAGCAGCCGGACCACCCGATCGCCCGCTACGTGGAGCGGCACGGCGACGGGGTCGCGGTCTTCGCCCTGGCCTGCGCCGACCCGGCCGCCGCGCTGGATCGGGCGCTGCGCGGCGGGGCCCGTCCGCTCGCCCCCGGGCTGGTCGCGGGCTTCGGTGACGTGGCCCTGCGCTTCGTCCCGGAGAGCGACCAACCGGCCGACGAGCACGGGCTGCTGGGCTTCCTGGACCACGCGGCGCTCTGCGTGCCGGCCGGCGAGCTGGGCGCGGCGGTGCGGTTCTGCGAGGAGGCGCTGGGCTTCCGCCGGATCTACGAGGAGTACATCGAGGTCGGCCGCCAGGCGATGGACTCCAGCGTGGTGCAGAGCCCCTCGGGCCGGGTGACCTTCACCCTGATCGAGCCGGACGCGGCCCGCGAGCCCGGCCAGATCGACACCTTCCTGCGCAACCACGAGGGCGCGGGCGTCCAGCACCTGGCCTTCCACACCGCCGACATCGCCACCGCGGTCCGGGAGTTCACCGCGCGCGGGGTCAACTTCCTGTCCACCCCGGACGCCTACTACGAGCTGCTGCCGTCCCGGGTCGGCCCGACCAGCGTGCCGGTGGAGACGCTGCGCGAGCTGGCGGTGCTGGTGGACCAGGACCACGGCGGCCAGCTGTACCAGATCTTCACCCGCTCGGTGCACGAGCGGCGCACCTTCTTCCTGGAGCTGATCGAGCGTCAGGGGGCGGAGACCTTCGGCTCCGCCAACATCAAGGCCCTCTACGAGGCCGTCGAACGCCAGCACGCCACCACCGCGGCCAACTGAGAGGAGCCGGAACCCATGACCGACGCCATCGCGAACGAGTTCAGCCTGACCGAGGCGGAGCGCGCCCTGCTCCCCACCCAGCAGGAGCTGGACCACTACGCCGAGCACGGCTGGTACCTGTCGAAGAAGCTGTTCACCGACGAGGAGCTGGACCTCCTCCAGGACGCCACCGACAAGTACTACGAGGGCCACCGGGACCGCACCCTGCCGGTCCGCCCGCCCCGGCTCGCCTCCTGGCAGCCCTCGGACGGCCCCGTCCAGCGGCACAACGACTACATCCACTACGAGAGCGAGGCGGCCGGGCGCATCCTGCGCAAGCCGCTGCTCGGCGCGGTGGCGGCGCTGCTGGCCCGCACCGAGGAGATCCGGGTCTTCCAGGGCACCCTGATCTACAAGCCCCCGGTGGCCGGCGAGCCGAGCAACCTGGTGCCCTGGCACTTCGACAAGCACTACTGGCAGACCAGCACCTCGGACCGGATGCTGACCGCCTTCATCCCCTTCCACGACTGCGGGGTGGAGAACGGCACCATCACCATGGTGGACGGCAGCCACCGCTGGCGGGAGCTGCCGGCCGGCGAGGACTCCAGCCGGCACTTCGCCGAGCGCGACAACTCCGAGCTGGACGACCTGCTCGCCGCCAACGCCGCGTTCAACGGCGTCGAGGTGGTCAAGGTCCCGGTCGAGATCCCGCGCGGGCACGTCTCCTTCCACCACTGCCGGACCTACCACGGCAGCGGTCCGAACCTGGCCGCCACCCCGCGCCGGGCCGTCTCACTGCACCTGCAGGACGGCGCCAACGAGTACCGCCCGTGGGCGAAGGCCGACGGCACGCCAGTGGTCTACAACCACGACGTGCTGGTGCGCCGCACCCCGGACGGGCGCCCCGACTACGCCGACCCGGACTTCTGCCCGGTCGTCTGGCAGGGCGCGGTATGACCTCCCCCCACGGCCTGGACACCGTCCGGGACCGCTACCGGATGGTCCGGCTGATCCGCGGCTTCGAGGAGCTGGCGCTGGAGCTGGTCCGCAGCGGCGACATCGTCGGCGGCACCCACCCGTACATCGGCCAGGAGGCGGTGGCGGTCGGGGTCTGCTCGGCGCTGGCCCCGGGCGACCAGCTCACCTCCACCCATCGGGGCCACGGCCACGTCCTGGCCAAGGGCGCAGACCCGGCCCGGCTGCTCGCCGAACTCACCGGCCGCTCCACGGGGTTGAACCGGGGACGGGGCGGGTCGATGCACGCCGCCGACCTCTCGCTGGGCATCCTGGGCGCCAACGGCATCGTCGGTGCGGGCGCCCCGATCGCGGTCGGCGCGGCCTGGGCCGCCCGGCTGGCCGGGCAGCCCCGGGTGGTGGCCAGCTTCTTCGGCGACGGCGCGCTCAACCAGGGCGTGGTGCTGGAGGCCTTCAACCTGGCCGCGATGTGGCAGGTGCCGGTGGTCTTCGTCTGCGAGAACAACGGCTACGCCACCACCCTGCCCGCCTCGGTGGCGGTGGCCGGCAGCGCGCTGGGCCGGGCCGAGGCCTTCGGCATCAGGGCGGTGTCGGTGGACGGCATGGACACCGAGGCGGTCCGGGAGGCCGCGCTGGAGGCGGTCGAGCACGCCCGCTCCGGCGAGGGCCCGGTCTTCCTGGAGTGCGTGACCTACCGCTTCGAGGGCCACCACACCATGGAGCGGCGGCTCAGGCCGACCTACCGCACCGAGGAGGAGCTGGACGGCTGGCGGCTGCGGGACCCGCTCCAGCAGGCCGCCGCACTGGTCGGGGACACCGCCGACCTGGACCGCGAGGTCACCGAACTCCTTTCGGCAGCACGGGAGTTCGCCCTGAACTCCCCCGCGCCGGAGGTCTCCGGCGCGGCCGACCACCTGTACGCGAGCGGCCTGCGGCCCCGGGCGGGGGCGCTGGGATGAGCTGGCTCTCCTACACCAAGGCGCTCAACCGGGCGCTCACCGACGCGATGGCCGAGGACCCCTCGGTGGTGGTGCTCGGCGAGGACATCGGTGCCGGGCTGGCCGGGCCGACGCTCGGGCTGCAGAAGCGCTTCGGCGCCGAGCGGGTGGTGGACACCCCGCTCTCCGAGCAGGGCTTCACCGGCATGGCGGTGGGCGCGGCACTGGCCGGGCTGCGGCCGGTGGTGGAGTTCCAGATCCCCGCGCTGCTCTTCCTGGTCTTCGAGCAACTGACCAACCAGGCGCACAAGTTCTCCCTGATGACGGGGGGTCAGGCCGCCGTGCCGCTGACCTGCCTGGTGCCGGGCTCCGGCTCCCGCGACGGCTGGGCCGGCCAGCACTCGGACCACCCGTACAGCCTGTTCGCCCACATGGGCGTGAAGACCGTGGTGCCGGCCACCCCGACCGACGCCTACGGCCTGCTCCGCTCGGCCGTCGCCGACCCGGACCCGGTCGTCGTCTTCGCCCCGGCCGCCGCGCTGGCCGTCCGGGACGACGTGACGGCGCCGCTGCCGGCGATCCCGCTCGGCCGGGCCCGGATCCACCGCGAGGGCACCGACGTCACGGTGGTGGCGGTCGGCCACCTGGTGCACGAAGCCCTGGCGGTGGCCGAGGAGTTGGCCGAGGAGGGGATCTCGGTGGAGGTCTTCGACCCCCGCACCCTGTACCCCTTCGACTGGGACGCGCTCGGCGCCTCGCTGGAGCGCACCGGCCGCCTGGTGGTGGTCGACGACTCCAACCGCAGCTGCGGCATCGGCGGCGAGGTGCTGGCCACCGCGGCCGAGCAGTTCCGCCTGGTGGCCCCGCCCCGACGCGTCACCCGCCCGGACGGCACCGTCCTGCCGTTCGCCCGAGACTTGGACCGCGCCCTGCAACCGGGCCGGGACCAACTGCGCCACGCCGTACGGACCGTGGCCAAGCACTGACCGCAATCACTGTCCCCCTCCCGTTTCCACTTCCTGAGGAGCAGTCATGTCCAACCGTTACCACTGGGACCGTTCGCACCCCGGTCTGACCAGCCTGCAGGCGGCGATCGACCCGCTGCGCCGCGAGGTCGTCGGCCACACCATCTACGGTGAGCTGAACAGCCACGAGCGGGTCACCGCCTTCCTGGAGCGCCACGTCTTCGCGGTCTGGGACTTCATGTCCCTGCTGAAGAGCCTGCAGCGCGAGCTGACCAGCGTGGACGTCCCGTGGGTGCCCTCCGGCCCGACCGCCAGCCGCCGCCTGATCAACGAGATCGTGCTGGTGGAGGAGAGCGACGAGCTGGGCGAGGGCTTCATCAGCCACTTCGAGCTCTACCTCGGCGGCATGGCCCAGGCCGGCGCCGACACCACCGCGGTGGAGGCCTTCCTGGCCGAGCTGGGCCGGGGCACCGCCGTGCCGGAGGCGCTGAAGCTGGCCGGCGTGCCCGAGGCCGCGGTCGACTTCACCTCCACCACCTGGGAGATCATCGAGAACGCGCCGGTGCACTGCCGGGCCGCCGCCTTCGCCTTCGGCCGGGAGGACCTGATCCCGGAGATGTTCGAGCAGGTCATCAGGATCGAGGACCCGGACGGCAAGCTGACCACCTTCAAGGACTACCTGGCCCGCCACATCGAGGTGGACGGCGAGCAGCACACCCCGATGGCGATGCAGATGCTGATCGACCTCAACGGCGACGACCAGGCCAAGTGGGACGCCTGCGCCGAGACGGTCCGTCAGGCGCTGGCGGCCCGGGTCCGGCTCTGGACGGGCATTCAGGAGGCCTTCCCGGCGGTGCCGCTGACGGTCTGACGACCTGACGGACGGTAGGGGGCGGACGCGTCCGCACTCTGGACAGATACTGACGGGTACATGTACAAAAGCTGTCCCGGCAGCGTCCGCCCCCTCTCGCCCTCACACGTTCAGCGCGCCCTCGTACCGCCCGTGTCCTCGTACCGCCGGCCGCCGCCGAAGCCGCATCTGCCCCCGCCCCTCCGAGGAGCATCATGCACTTCCGCACGCGCACCGCCGCCGTCGCCACCGTGGTCGCCCTGGCAGCGGGGACGGTGGCCGCCGCCGCGCCCGCGCCCGCCGCCGCCCCGGACCGCAACGGGGCCCGTACCGTCCGCGACGTGGTCACCGACCAGGACGGCAGCCGGCACGTCCGCTACGACCGCACCTACGCCGGACTCCCGGTGCTGGGCGGCGACCTGATCGAGCACCTGGCGCCGGGCGGCGCCCTGCGCGGCACCGACCGCGCGGCCGACGGCCCGGTCGCGGTCGCCTCCACCACGCCGAAGGTCTCCGGCGAGCGTGCCGGCGCCCAGGCCGTCCAGGAGCTCTCCCGGGCCGCCGGTGCCGACGGCAAGTCCGTCCAACGGGCCCAGGCCAAGCCGCAGTTGGTGATCGACGCGCTGCACGGCGCGCCCCGCCTCGCCTGGCAGACCACCGCCACCGGCCAGGACTCGCTGGGCAACCCGGTCTCCCGGACCGTCCTGCTGGACGCCCGCACCGGCGCGCAGATCGACGCCTGGGACGCGATCGAGACCGCCACCGGCGACGGCCAGTCGCTCTACGGCGGCACCGTCCCGCTGGAGACCACCGTCTCCGGCTCGACCAACCAGCTCAAGGACCCGACCCGGGGCAACACCTACACCGGCGACGCGGCCAACAAGACCGACCTCTGCTTCGGTTCGATCTGCTTCAGCCGGGCGCCCGCGACGCTGTTCACCGACGCGGACAACCACTGGGGCAACGGCACCACCACCGACCGGGCCTCGGCCGCGGTGGACGCCCAGTACGGCACCAACGTCACCTGGGACTACTACAAGAACGTCCACAGCCGCAACGGCATCGCCGGCGACGGCAAGGGCGCCTACAACCGGGTGCACTACGGCAGCAACTACAACAACGCCTTCTGGGACGACAGCTGCTTCTGCATGACCTACGGCGACGGGGACGGCAACGTCTTCGGCCCGCTGGTCGCGCTGGACGTCGCCGGGCACGAGATGTCCCACGGCGTCACCTCGCGCACCGCCAAGCTGGTCTACTCCGGCGAGTCGGGCGGCCTCAACGAGGCCACCTCCGACATCATGGGCACCCTGGTGGAGTTCTACGCCGCCAACCCCAACGACCCGGGTGACTACCTGATCGGCGAGGAGATCGTGAAGCCCGGCTTCGGCAAGGCCGCGCTGCGCTTCATGGACAAGCCCTCCAAGGACACCAAGTCGGCCGACTGCTGGAGCTCCTCGGTCGGCAACCTGGACGTGCACTACTCCTCGGGCGTGGCCAACCACTTCGCCTTCCTGCTCGCCGAGGGCAGCGGCGCGCGCGTGGTCAACGGCGTCTCCTACGACAGCCCGACCTGCAACGGCTCGACCGTCAACGGCATCGGCCGGGACAAGCTCGGCAAGGTCTGGTACCGGGCCCTGAGCACCTACATGACCTCCAGCACCAACTACGCGGGCGCCCGCACCGCCACCCTCAAGGCCGCCACCGACCTCTACGGGGCCGGCAGCACCGAGTACGCGGCGGTGGCCGCCGCCTGGTCGGCGGTCGCGGTCAACTGACCCTGCCTCGGCACCCGATCGGCCCGGACCGGCTCACGGTCCGGGCCGAAGTGCTCGGTGAGGCGGTCCAGCAGACGCTGGAAGTTGGCGGTGTCCTGCTCGTTCAAGGTATCGGTCCGCAATCCTGAGGGTTCGTTCGTTCGACCCTGCGATGCTCTCCCGAACGGCTCAACAGCCGATAAACGACACGCCGTTCGAACCGGAACCGATCGAACCCGTGCGACGGGTCATCAGAACCGTCCGAGCACCCGGTCGACCGCGATCTCGATCGCCACCCGGGCCGGGTTCTCCCGCGGCGCCCGGTAGCGGGCGGTGTAGCGGGCCACCGCCTCCGCCACCGCCCCGGGCTCGTCCCGCACCACGGCCCGGCCCTCCAGCGTGCACCAGCGCGCGCCGTCCACCTGGCAGACCGCCACCCGCAGGCCCTCGGGCCCGGCGGCCAGCACGTTGCGCACCTTGCGGCTGGAACCGCTGCTGATCACCCGGGCCGTGCGGGTCGCCGGGTCGTAGGTGACGCCCACCGGTGCGACGTGCGGGGTGCCGTCGGGGCGCAGCGTGGTGAAGGTGGCGAGGTGCCGCTCGGTCCAGAAGGTGAGGAAGGAGTCGCCCAGCGCGGCGAGATCGTGAGACATGCTCCGCATGCTACGGGGCCGGACGCGGCAAGGCCGTGACACCCCTGTGGCAGCTCCGTGGCAGCTCAGAGCTGCTTCCCGGGCCCGCGGCGCGGTAGCGTCAGCTCCGTCGCCCGCGTGGTGCGGGCGGCACGGGCGCCGTGCGGCGTCACGGGGAGCCGGGCGCGGGAGCGCCACGGGGAGGAGACACGGTGCGGGAGTTCGCGGTCGAGGGGTTCGCGGCCTGGCCGCCGCAGGGCGGGGCGAAGCGGCGCGGCAAGGACCTGCGGGCGAAGACGCCCCGCGAGGCGCACGCCTGGTTCGAGCCGCCGGTGGACCGGCCCACGGTGGTGGAGTCGGTGGAGTCGGCCAACGCCGGCCGGCTGCAGTCGCTGGTGCCGATCCGGGTCGGCCGGATGGCCGCCTCGCCGTTCGCCTTCCTGCGCGGCTCGGCCGGGCTGATGGCGGCGGACCTGGTCACCACCCCGACCAGCGGTCTGACCGCCCAGCTGTGCGGCGACGCGCACGCGGCCAACTTCGGCCTGTACGGCGACGCCAGGGGCCGGTTGGTGATGGACATCAACGACTTCGACGAGACGGTGCCCGGCCCCTGGGAGTGGGACCTCAAGCGGCTGGCCGCCAGCCTGGTGCTGGCGGGCCGTCAGGCCGGCGCGGACGAGGACGCGTGCCGCCGGGCCGCCTTCGACGCCGCCGGCTCCTACCGGCGCACCATGCGCCTGCTGGCGGGGCTGCCGGCCATAGACGCCTGGAACGCGGTGGCCGACGAGCACCTGGTGACCTTCGCCGAGGCGCAGGACCTGCGGGTGATCATCGAGGGGGTGGCGGAGAAGGCGCTGCGCAACACCAGCGCGCGCTTCGCCTCGAAGTCCACCGTCCAGGAGTCGGACGGGCATTCGCGCTTCGTCCCGGCGCCGCCGGTGCTCCGGGCGGTCGAGGACTCCACCGCCGAGGCGGTGGCCGCCTCGCTCACCGCCTACCGCGAGAGCGTCCCGGTGGAGCTGCACCCCCTGCTGTCCCGCTACAGCGTGCAGGACGTGGCCTTCCGGGTGGTGGGCACCGGCAGCGTCGGCACCCGCTCCTACGTGGTGCTGCTGCTGGACCAGCGCTCGGAGCCGCTGGTGCTCCAGGTGAAGGAGGCCCGCCCCTCCGTGCTGCTGCCCCAACTCGCCCGCGCCGGCTACCCGGTGAGCGCGCCCGTGGCGCACGAGGGCCAGCGGGTGGTGCTCGGCCAGAAGCGCATGCAGGTGGTCACCGACGTGCTGATCGGCTGGACCACGGTGGACGGACTCCCTTACCAGGTGCGGCAGTTCCGCAACCGCAAGGGCAGCGTGGACCCGGCGGCGCTGCAGCCCGCCCAGCTGGACGACTACGGCCGGCTGACCGGCGCGCTGCTGGCCCGGGCGCACGCGCACACCCTGGACGCCGCGGTGGCCTCGGGCTACTGCGGCAAGAGCGAGGCGCTGGACGAGGCGGTGGCCGCCTTCGCGGTGGCGTACGCCGACCGGACCGAGGCCGACCACGAGGAGCTGGTGGCCGCCGTCCGCTCCGGCCGCCTCCCGGCCGAGTCCGGAGTCTGACGACCCGTCTCCTCCCCTCTCCTCCCCTGCTGCTCACCGCCGGGGCGCATCCGTTCGAGGGTGCGCCCCGGTTGCTCGGGCGGCGGCTCGAACGGTGGCTTGAACCCGGCGCGCGCTTGGCCGGTTCGCCCCCTACCTGACAAGGTCTGCGGGGCCTACGGTCAGTGGTGGCCCGGACCCGCTCCGTATCAGGGAGTACACCCCCCATGACCACTGCCCCCCTCATCCCGCTGCACTGCCTGCGCCAGCTCGAACCGGGGCCGCCGCGCCAGGCCGCCCTGCCGACCGGCACCCCCGTCTGGCTCTGCACCCGGCACGCGGACGTCCGCCAGGCGCTCACCGACCCCCGTCTCGGCCGCGCCACCCTCTACGCCGAGGACGCCCCGCCGGTCACCCTGACGCCGAACATCCTCGACGTGCCCGACACCCTGATCAACCTGGACGGCCCCGAGCACCAGCGGCTGCGCCGCACCGTGCAGCGCGCCTTCACGCCCCGGGCGATCGAGCGCTGGCGGCCCTGGGTCTCCTCCGTCATCGAGGAGCTGCTCGACGAACTCGCCGCCCAGGAAGGGCCGGTGGACGTCATCGGCGCCTTCACCCGCCCGCTGCCGGTCGCGGTGATCAGCCGGCTGATGGGCCTGGACGGCCTGGACATGAGCCGCCTCGGGCACTGGAGCGACCACGCGCTCTCCACCTCCGCCTACACGGCCGAGGAGATCGGTACCGCCATGGGCGAATTCGCGGGTTTCTGCCACCAGTTGGTGGTCGACCGGCGCAAGAACCCGGGCGAGGACCTGGTCAGCAGCCTGGTGCAGGCCGCCGACGAGACCGAAGGCGTCACCGACGAGCAGGTCATCATGCTGGTGCTCGGCCTGGTGGTGGCCGGCCACGAGACCACCATGACCACGCTGGGCAACGCGCTGGTCTACCTGCTCGGCGAGGACCGCGCCGCCTGGGCCCGGATCGCCGAGAGCAAGGAGGCGGCGGGCGCGGCGGCCGAGCAGGTGCTGCGCACCATCCCGCTGGGCGACCGCGAGGCCTTCCCCGGGCTGCTCCGCCGGGCCACCGAGGAGCTGGAGATCGGCGGCGTGACCATCCCGGCCGGCGCCATCGTGGCCGCCGACACCGGCGCGGCCAACAACGACCCCGAGGTCTACTCCCCCGTCCCCGAAGGCGAGTTGCGCGACCTCTTCGCTCCGCTCGGCACCCCGAGCCTGACCTTCGGCGCCGGCCCGCACCACTGCCTCGGCGCCTGGCTGGCCCGGATGGAGCTGGAGGACGGCCTCAACCGCCTCGCCGCCCGCTTCCCCGAGCTCGCGCTGGCCGTCCCCGCCGAGTCCATCGACTGGCGCACCGGCCTGCTCACCCGCAGCCCCAACACCCTCCCGGTCACCTGGTGACCGCCGCCCCCGGCCCGCTCGAGACCCGCGTCGACCGCACCCGCTGCGTCGGCACCGGCGCCTGCGCCGCCACCGCCCCCGACGACCTCACCCTCACCCCCGACGGCCGCGCCCACCCCCTGCGCACCACCCCCAGCGACCTCGACCTCCTCACCGAGGCCGCCGAACTCTGCCCCGTCGAGGCCCTCACCATCCACCGCACCGACACCGGCGAACAGATCGCCCCGTCCTACTGAGCACCGGGGCCGCCCGTCCCGCGCGGCGGCACGGGCGGCCCCGCCCTGGAGAGCACCTTGCCGTTCGAAGACGCCGTCCGGGCCCGGCTGCTGGCCCCCAACTTCTGGTACGTCGGCACCGTCAACGCCGACGGCTCGCCCCAGGTGAGCCCGATGTGGGTGGACCTGGAGGGTGATGCCGAGCTCGTGTTCAACTCCTCGGTGGGCCGCGTCAAGGAGGAGAACCTCCGCCGCGACCCGCGCGTCTACCTCTCCCACGCGGACCCGGCCGACCCGTACGACCGGGTGCAGATCAGCGGGGTGGTGAGCCGCTTCGTCGAGGGCCCCGAGGCCGTCGAGCGGATGGACCGCCTCGCCCGCAAGTACCTCGGCACCGAGCGCTACGAGTGGCTGGTCCCCGGCGAGCACCGCGTCGCCGTCGTCGTCCGCCCCGTGAAGGTCCGTCACATCGTCGGCGTGGAGCCCTTCCGCACCCGGCCCTAGCCGCAGCGGCCCGGCACGGTCATCAGTGGTCGGTGCAGAGGGGCTCCGTCGGGACGCGCGCCGGAAGGCTGGCGCGCTCCTCCTCGGTGAACTGGCGGTTCCCGATGATCCTGCACAGGTCTCGTTGCCACAGCGCCGGATCGAGCCGGAGCGGTCCGCCGTGGTCCTTCGGGCCGATGTAGATCACGGTGCCGGCGTCCCTCGAGAGCGCCGGGAAGCTGTAGTAGGGGCGGGTGAAGGAGTCGGACTCCGGGCCGAACTCGTAGGACTCCTCCGGCACTTGCCTGCCGACCCGGTAGATCCGGATCGAGTTGTTGGACGCGACCATGAAACGGCCCTCGTCGTCGATGAACTGCGTGATCGTCGCGTTCCTCGGAAACCCTTCGCTGATGCTGCGCAGCGGGCCGAGCTCCCTGCGGAGGGGGTGGCGCCGCCACAGCTCGACGATCGAGCCCCGGCGCATCAACGCCAAGTAGCGGCCACTGGGTTCGAACTGCACCGCGAGGACGTCGTCGGTGGTCTTCACCGTCTCGGTGACGGCTCCCGTGGTGACGTCGATGACGCGGACGTTGGGGTCGCCCCACACGACCAGGGTCACCTTGTTCTCGTCGTAGAAGCCGGTCGAGATGCTCGGCGCCCCTTCGGAACCCTCGGCGGGGAGCAGGGTCTTCAGGTCGAACCGCGCGAGTTCCCCACCGGTCCGCGGGTCCCACTGCTGGACCACCGTCCCGGATGTCGTGAGCACCTTCGTACCGACGAAGTGGTAGCCGAAGTCCCACTTGTCCGCCGGATCGACGCCCCAGACCAGCGCCGAGAGCTTGTCCTCCGCCTTGGCAGGAGGTTCGACGGCCGTGATGACGGACACCTGGCCGAGGGTCGAGGCATCGCGGACCACGATCACGTTCCGCCCTTCCCTGGTGGCGAGCAGGGCCCCGGTCCGGTCGAACTTCATCAGGTCGGTCTGCTCCGACGGCTCCCAGTAGGGCTCGCGGCGCTTGGCCTCGGCGAGCAGGACGCCGTTGTCCCCGATCGCGGGTCGCAGCTGGATCGCGGATCCGTCGGCGAGGATGGAGACGGTCCGCGCCCCGTCGTTGGTGAGCGCCTGCTGCCCGACGTTGAGCACGCCGCCGTCCGACAGGTCGGTGAAGGTGATGAACGAGTCTTCCCTGGTCGCGTGGAAGAGTTTGCCGTTCGCGGAGACCAGTGGGTCCCAGTAGTGGCTCGGCCTCATCGGAGTACGTGAGAGCTCCTTCCCGTGGAGGAGGTCCACCATGATGAGGTTGTTGCCGTGCACGATCCCGGTGGTGGTCCCGGTCTCGGTGACGACCCCGGTGGAGCAGGGCGCGGTCTCGGTGTCCTGGTCGTCGCGGGACTCTCCGATCTGCCCACCGTCGGACACCCGCAGGAGGCGGAGCACCGCTTGCGTGGGCTGCGGTCGGTGGCAGACCACGGCCGCGGTCCGGTCGCCGGAGAGCGTGATCGCGTCCATTCCGCTGACGACCGTACGTGCCGTGCCGGTCGTCGTGTCCCAGGCGAGCAGGGACTCGTTGTTCCTGGTCCCCTGCCCGTTGCGGAGCTCCAGCAGGCTCCGGTTGTCCGGGCCGATCTGGATGCGGTAGTACTCCTGCTCCCGGTCCGCGGGTGCGGGGGTCGAACGGTCGATGGCGTCGCGGTCCAGGTCCCACCAGATCAGCTCGTCCTCGACCCTGCTGACGATCACCCGCCCGTCGAGCGACATCGAGGGGTGGACGTAGTGGTTCGCCTTGGTGGAGGTCCCCGGTGCCGAGGGCAGTCCGTGCAGGTCGCCCATCGGCCTGCCCGCGTCCTGGTCGACGGTGAACCAGGCTGCCTTCCCGTCCTCCTGGACGTAGCCGGCCCGTTTCCCGTCGGCCGAGACCAGCGGGTACAGCACCTGCCCGACAGAGGGCACTTGGATGATGCGGACGTCTCCGGTGAGTGCGTGGACGAAGAGTGTCGCCCTGCCGAGCCGTGAGACGGCCAGCACCACGTTCCCGTCACGGCTGGTCTGGAAGTCCTGGACCGTTCCCAGCAGTCCGGAGAGCATGCGGTTCTTCTCGGAGTGCGCCAGGTAGGTCCGCATCAGCTGGCTGCGGGCCTCCTGGGTCGGCGCCGTCCGGTACGCCGCGAGGGCCAGCATCACCGAACGGGCGGGGTCCAGGGACGTGTCGTCCTGGGACGCCTGGGTGAGGGCCCGTGAGGTGGCGAGCGCCTCGCTCTCCTGACTCTGCCGACGCGCATAGGCGAACAGCGCGGCGAAGGTGACCACCGCGACCACGACGCAGGCGATCGCCGACCGCAGCACACGGGCGCGGCGTCGCCGGGACCGCCGGTGCGCCGACCCGATGGCCAGGTAGGAGCGTTCGGCCGGATTCAGGTCAGCCTCGTGCTCGGCCAGCCAAGCCCCGGCCGTCTCCAGGGCCGTGGCGGTCGGCAGGAACTCCGGCGATCGGTTCCCGTGTTCCCAGCGGTCCATGTCGTGGCGCAGCGTCTCGCGCCACTCCAGGAAGGACCGGTCCTCCGCCGCCCATGCGGCCAACCGCTCCCAGCCGGCGATCAGGGCCTCGTGTGCGAGCTCGACCGTCTCGGCGCCTTCGACGTCGAGGCTCGTCACCAACAGTCGCGTGCCCGCGAGGCGTTGGGCGATCCGCCACTCCCGCTTCCCCAGGTCGCCGCGCAGGGCCGGGCGGCGGGTCACGGCCGGAGAGCCGAGCGGCACCCGGACGAGCTGGGTGAACAGCCGCCGCGCCGCGGCGAGGTCCTCGTCCGGAACGTGGGCGTCCCAGGCCTTCCCCGCGTACTCGCTGAGCGCGCCGGTGACGCCGCCGAGGTCCCGGTACGCCTGATGGCTCAGCAGACCGCCGCGCTGGCGCTGCCAGAGCAGGTCGAGGGTGAACCCCAGCAGCGGAAGGGTACCCGGCTCGGCTCCGGCGTCCGCGAGGATCCGGTCGACCAGGGCGGGTTCGTACCGCACACCGGGAACGGCGTCGACGGGAGCGGTCACCACCTCCCGCAGGCGCGCGGCACTCAGCGGTCCGAGTGCCTGGACCCGACGGCTGAGGGCCGGCCCGAGGACGGGGTGGGCGAGTGCGGCCTCCAGGAAGTCCGCCCGAAGGGTCGTCAGGACCCGGACCGTGGACGGGAGGGCATCGGTGAAGAGGACGGCGGCCAGTTCGTCCGCCGCCCGCGGCGCCAGCGCGAGCAGTTCCTCGAACTGGTCGACCACGACCACCAGCCGGTGGCGGTCCTGCACGTCCAGCAGCCGGGGGACCAGGTCGGGCAGGCCGCCCTGCCGCAGGACGGCCGTCAACTCGGCCAGCCGCAGCAGGCGTTGCGTCTCCGACAGCTCGGGCTCCAGCAGTGGCAGCAGCGCGGCCGCCAGGACCGCCAGCGGACTGCTCCCGGCGGTCGGACGGACCACCACGGCCGCCGCGCCCTCCGCCCGGAAGCGCGGCACGACCCCGGCCAGCGCGAGGGAGGACTTGCCGGCTCCGGAGCCGCCCACCAGGGTCACCCACTGGTCGCGGTCCAGGGCCCGCGCCAGCTCCTCGCTCTCCTCCTGCCGGCCGTGGAAGAGTGCGGCGTCGGCCTCCTGGAACGCCGTCAGGCTGCGGAACGGCGACGGCGGCAGCGCCAGCTCGCGCAGGCCGGGCGACGAGGCCAGGAGCCGGGAGGCGGGGATCAGGTAGCTGGCCGACGGCTTCCCCGGCTCGGCGACCGCCATCATCCCGACGACCCCGCCGAGGTGTTCGTCCCACACCGGAGTCCCGCTGAAGCCCCGGGAGACGGGATACCCCTCGCCCGTCAGGTCGACCTGCACGAGCCCCTGGCTCTGCCCGGCCCGCAGGACTCCCGCGTGCCACACCCCACCGGGGCGCCCGGCCGGGAAGCCGAAGGCCCGCACGGGGTGGCCCCACACCGTGTCGTCCTCGACCAGCCGCACGGGGGCGGCCCCGGGCAGCGCGGCGTCCAGCCGCAGGACGGCCACGTCGCCCCCGCCCGACTCCAGCGGCGGCAGCCATGCCTCGACGCTCGCGGTCGCGGCCGGCCGGTCCGTTCCCGAGGCGGCCGACAACGGCAGGTCGACGTGCAGCCGCGCGCCGGGCGCCGGCTCCTGGTCGTCCGGCGTACCGAGGACCGCGGACACCACGTGCGCACACGTCAGGGCCAACTGCGGGGAGACCAGGAATCCCAGGCCCACCGCCTCTCCCCGCAGGTCCCGGATCCGCAGCACCGCCGCGTTCAGGGCGTGCGGTCCGGGCGCCCCGACGGGCGGCTCTCCGTGGAACGCCATGGTCTCCCCCTCGGAATCGCCCGGCCACGCCGTCGCCTGTTCCGCGCACGGCCCGTACAAGACTTCCCCGGTACGAACCATCCAGTCATCGGAAGGGGTGAAGGCAGCACGGATCGGGCGGGCGCCTGACGGGGCGCCATCAGGGCCGGGCGCCGCCGAAGCCGCCTGCGGAGCCGCCCGCCGGTCCCGCCGCTCCGACCAGCTCCGCCAGCGCCCGCGGGGCACCGGCCTGGCCGCGGATGCCCGGGAAGGCGTTGACGTCCACGATGACCGGTTCGCCGGCCACCTCGAGGACGTCGACGCCGTACACCGTCAGGCCGAAGGCCTCGCCGCAGCGCAGTGCCAACTCCGGGTAGCGCGGCCGGTGGTCGACGGACCGCCTTTGCCCGTCGGCGAGTTCGGAGCGGCGCAGTTCGCCGAAGACCTGCTCCCCGACCACCCAGAGCTTGTGGTCCCAGCCGTCCCCGGGCAGGAACGGCTGGTGCACCAGCGGCTCCCCCGGCCAACGGGCCGTCAGCTCCGCCAGCTCCCGCTCGTTCCGGACCGCCGCGACCAGGTCGTCCTTCCGGCTGTGGCGGCTCTTCACCACCCCCGGGTAGCCCTGCGGCCCGGCCGTGGTCGGCACGAACGGCAGCCCGGCCGCCAGGGCAGTGGCGGCCATCCACGCGCGGTCCTGGCAGTTCCCGGTCGCCCCGGCGGAGTTGACCACCACGGCGCCGCGCAGCTCCAGCGCCCGGGCCAGCCCGAGTGCCGCCGGGGTACGGGCCTTGAGCAGGTAGACGTCGGCCGGGTCGGCCAGGTCCGGCTCGCCCCACTCCACCCGGTGCCCGGCCGCACCGAGCTCCCGCGCCGCACCGACCAGCAGCGGATGGCCCGGGTCGCGGCAGATCACCCCGACCCTCACCAGACCGCCCCCGCCACCGGGACCACCGACCGCGGTGCGGGTACGGAGGAGCCGCGCCGGGCCAGGTTGAGCACCGCCCGGGCCACCCGCGGCACCGCATCCGGCACCTGACGGAAGCTCGGGAAGTCGTTGACGTCCACCACCACCGGCCCGTCGGGCCCGAAGACCACGTCCACGCCGAACAGGTCCAGCCCGTAGAGCTCGCCGATCCGGTGCACGATGTCGGCGACCTCGCGGCCCAGCGGCACCGCCCGCTCCGTCCGCTCCCCCGCCACCAGCGGGGAGGTCCGCTCGGTGGCGAAGAGCTCGCCGTCCGCGCTGTAGACCTTGAGGTCGATCCCGGAGTTGCGCACCCAGGGCTGCGCGATCAGCATCCCCTCTCCCGCGAACTCCGCTTCCAGTGAGGCGAGTTGGTCGATCGAGTCGACCCGGCGGACGGCCCGGCCCCGGCTGCCCTCGGCGGGCTTCACCACCAGCGGGTAGTAGTCCCCGGGGATGCCGGCCAGGTCGGACGGCCGGGCCGCCGCCCAGGTGGGCGGAACCGGAAGGCCCTGCCCGGCGGCCCGGATGGCGGCCGACACCTTGTCCCGCACCACCCGGATCGCGCGGGCGTCGTTCACCGTGGTCAGGCCGGCCGCCGAGGCCGCCTCCAGCAGGCCGAGCCCCGGCCCGCCGGAGACCGTCTTCAGCACCCACACGTCGTGGCTGCCCGCCCGCACCAGCCCGTCCAGGGCCAGCAGCGAGCCGCTGGGCCGCAGCACGTCCACCCGGTGCCCCCAGTCCGCGAGCTGCCGGACCACGTCCCGGGGGATGCCGTCGTTCCGGTACAGCTCCTCCACCAGGAAGCAGATCCTCATCCGCCTTCGCCCCCTACCCGCCAGCCGTCTCGTCGTCAGAGACCGCCCAGCTTGCCATGAATCGGGCACCACAAGATCATTCGCCCCGTAAGGAATCGGCCACAGACCTGCCACAGTCCGACGGCCGATGTCACGGCTTCGTCCCGAGCCCGCCGCGGAACGGGCAGGTCAGGGACGGCTGTCCGCCTCTCCCATTACCCTTTCTTGGGAAAAGGCCCACCCGGGCACCGGCCCGCCGGCCGGGGCGAGGGGAGGGCCGTTGAGGAGGGGCAGTGCGCGACACCGTAACCCCGGACCACGTCAGGCCCGAGGAGGCCCGGCCGGCCGGGCACCGAGTACCGACGCAGCACCGGGGAGGCTGCGGGCACACCGCGGCCCGCCCCACCCTGCGCCCGCGCGACCTGCACGACCTGCGCGCCCTGCCCGTCCCCGGCACCCTGGCCTACCCCGCAGGTGACCTGCTGGTGGTCTCCGGCCTGCCCGGAAGCGGCAAGTCCACGCTGATGGGCCGCTGTTCCACGGCCCCCGTGATCGACTCCCAGCACAGCCGCGAGCACTGGGCCGCCCGGCTCCCCGCCGCCCTCCCCTACGCGCTCTACCGTCCCCTGGTCCGGGCCCACCACTACCTCCGGCTGCGGCGCGCCCTGCTGGCGGGCGGCCCGCTGGTGGTGCACGACTGCGGCACCCTCCCCTGGGTCCGCGCCTGGCTCTCCCGCACCGCAGCCGCCCAGGGCCGCAGGCTGCACCTGCTGGTGCTCGACTCCACCCCCCAGCAGGCCCGGCAGGGCCAGCTCGCCCGGGGCCGCCGGGTCTCCGCCTACGCCTTCACCCGCCACCGCCGGGCCACCGGCCGCCTGCACGCCGCGCTCTCCGGCGGCCCGCTGCCCGGCTGCGCCAGCACCGTCGTCCTCTCCCGCCCGGGCGCGCTCGACCTGGAGCGGATCACCTTCACCGGCTGAACCGGCACCCGTTCCGGCTCACCGTCCGTCAACTCCGCGCCCGTACTGTCCCGACTGCACCCGGGCGGGGTGCGGCAGGACGGAGTGCGGCAGGACGGGGTGCGGCAGGACGGGTGAGCCCGGCGGCGGGTCGCCGGTGGGGCGCGGCACCGCTGGCTAGGGTGCGGTCATGACGGACACTGCCATGAGTGACACCGCGCGCGAGGCACGTCTGCGCCGGCTCGCCGAGCGCCTCGGCGCGGAGCACCGGACACCGGTCGAGCCGCTGTACGACCCGGAGCGGCGCAGTTGGACGCTCCGCTGGTACGACGGCCCCTCGGTGGCCGAGGTCCGCGCCGCGCTGCGGCACGAGGGCGCCGACCACGAGCAGGTGCTGCTCCGGCGGGACCTGACGCCGCGCGCGGTGGTGCTGGCCGCGATCCGGGAGACCAGGTCCGGCTCGCTGCGCCGCTGGGTGGGCAGCTGGGGCCAGCGCTACCACCTGGAGCAGATGATCGGCGACCGCCCCTACCCGGAGCGCACCACCGGCCCCCGCGAGGAGGCCATGCTCGACCGCCTCCTCACCGCCGCCACCACCGGTGCGACCGGCACCGGCCGCTGGGCCGTCCCCGACGAGCACCGCGCCTTCGAACTCATCGCCCGCGACGGCGTCGCCTGGCTGCTCCCCTCCCACGAGCCCGCCCGCCCCGGCGAGACCGACGGCCTGGGCCTGGACCCGCTGGAGTACCTCACCTCCCGCTACGCCACCGGCGAGCACCGCACCGCCTGGGAGACCACCCTCGCCCCCATGCCGCTGCGCGCCGCCGTCACCGCCGTGCACACCGACCGCTCCCCGTCCCCCGAGGCGGCCACGGCCGCCCTCGCCCTGCTGCCCACGCTGCGCGCCGAGCTCACCGCCCACCTCGACCACGCCGAGGCCGCCCTCCGCCGCGCCGCCGCCCCCGGCCGCTGAGCCCGACCGCTGAGCCCGACCTCACAGTTCCCGTCCCAACTCCACCATCACTCTTGACTGTTCGTTGACCACCCCGCTGGGATGGGCCCGTGAGCGAGAAGCGGAACCTCCGACTCGGCGGCCTCTCCGGCTGCCTGGCCCTCCTCGTGCTGTCGGCCGGCCTGGTCGCCCTCCTGGTCTGGGCCCTCGGCAGCACCAGCGGCACCATGCACTGACCCTTCCCGGCCACCGGGAATCACCGGACCGCGCCGTTCGCTGTCCCTGGCGGATTCCCCAGGACAGGAAGGGCAGTACCTGATGAAGACCCTGGTCGTCGGCGCCGGTGCCACCGGCGGATTCTTCGGTGCCCGGCTCGCCCGGGCCGGGCACGACGTGACCTTCCTGGTCCGGCCCGCCCGCGCCGCCCGGCTGCGCGAGCACGGCCTGCGGATCACCGGCCTGACCGAACTCCACCTGCCCGAGCCGCAGTTGGTCACCGCCGGCGAGCTCAAGGAGGACGGCTACCAGCTGGTCCTGCTCTCGGTGAAGGCCACCGCGCTCCAGACCGCCCTGGACGACCTCGCCCCGGCCGTCGGCCCCGGTACCGCGATCGTCCCGCTGCTCAACGGTCTGGCCCACCTCGACGCGCTGAACGCCCGCTTCGGCCCCCCGGCCGTGCTCGGCGGCGTGGCCAAGGTGGTCACCACGCTCGGCCCCGAGGGCGAGATCGTCCAACTCGCCCCGCCCGTCGACCTCACCGTCGGCGAGCAGGACGGCCGCCTCTCCGAGCGCGTCACCGCCATCCGCGACGCCCTCACCACGGCGGGCGTCCCCACCGATCCCACCCCGGACGCGGTGGCCGCGATGTGGCACAAGTGGGTCTTCATCACCACCCTGGCCACCGTCACCGCCCTGATGCGCGGCACCGTCGGCGAGGTCAACGCCGCCCCGGGCGGCACCGCCTTCGCCGAGGCCGTGCTTGCCGAGTGCGCCGCCGTCGCCGAGTCCGCCGGATTCCCCGTCCCCGCCCCCGAACTCGCCTTCACCCGAACCGTGGTGACCACCCCCGGCTCCCCGCTCACCGCCTCCCTGGCCCGCGACCTCGCCGCAGGCCTCCCCACCGAGGTCGAGCACCTCCTCGGCGACCTCACCGCCCGCGCCCGCACCCTCGGCGTCCTGACCCCCCTGCTCGACGTGGCGACCCTCCACCTGAGGGTCCACCAGCTGCGCGCCGGACGCTGACCGGGCGGGCGACGGCCAGCCCGGGCCGCGGGGCTGCGCCGACCTCCCGTCAGCCCTCCGCGCCCGGCGGCCGCTCCCCCCTCCGGAGACCCTCGGCCCGGGCACGGAGCTCCGCCGCCTCTGCCGCACGCCCCACGGCCGCGAGGGCCCGGGCCGCCACCCGGTACGCCTCGGCGAGGACCGGGCCGTACTCCTCGGGAGCGTCGGCGTAGTACGGGGCGACCCGGTCGGCCACCTCGCCGGCGGCCAGGAGGGCCTCCTCCGGATCCGTGGGGATCATGGCCCGCGCCCGGGCCGTCCGCGCCTCGGCCAGCGCCGTCCGGGCCCGCACCACGTGCCGGTGGGCCCGGTCCTGGATCTGCATCCTGATCCCCAGTTCGCGCTCCAGGAGCGAGACCGCGTCGTCCAGCCGGCCGGTGGCGCGGTAGGCGACCCCGAGGTGGTGACGGCTCGCCAGGGTGTCGCGGTGACGGGGCCCCAGCGTCCGCGCCCGGCCCGACACCACCTGTTCGCCCAGCACGACGGCCTCGGCGAACCTGTCCGCGGCGAGGTAGGCGAGGAGCAGCTCGTGCCGGGCCGCCAGGGTGCGGGGGTGCGAGGCTCCGAAGAGCCGCTCCCGGTCCTCGACCACCTGCCGTCCGACGCCGATGGCCTCGGTCGGCCGCCCGGACCGGCGGAGCAGCACGGCGAGGACCTTCCGGGCGCTCCCCGCGTGCGGATGGTCATGGCCGACCAGCCGCTCCCGCGCCGCCAGCACCTCCTTCACCCGGCGGACCGCCTCCGTCATCCGGCCGGCGGCGGCGTAGGCGGCGGCGAGGTTGTGACGGCTGGTCACGGTGTCCGGGTGATCCGGTCCGAGCAGCCGTTCCCGTTGCTCGAGCACCTGCTCGCCCAGCGCGATCGCCTCAGCGGTCCGTCCGGCGAGGCGGTACGAACCGGCCAGGTTGTGCCGGGTCGCGAGGGTGTCGGTGTGTTCGGTGCCGAGGACCCGCTCCCGGACGGCCAGCACCTCCTCCCCGAGTGCCACGGCCTCCGCCGCCCGGCCGGCCCAGCGGTAGGAGTTGGCGAGGTTGTGCCGTGCCAGCAGGGCCTCGGGGTGCTCGGGGCCGAACGCCTCCACCAGTTCGGCCGACAACCGCTCGCCCGTCTCCACCGCCGGCCGCAGCCAACCGGTCCGAACGGAGCCGGTGTCGCGGCTCAACCCGATCGTGAACGTGTCGGGCTGGTCCTGGCCCGCCCGCCGTTCCCGTCCGGCGACCAGGTGCTCCCAGCGCCACCGGGTGTCCCGGCTCGACCCCGGCGCCGAAGGGCCTGCGGCGCCGCCGAGGGTGTCGCCGAGGTCCGGCCCGGCCAACCGCTCCTGATCCGCCAGCACCCGTGCCAGCGCGGCCGTCGCCGCGTGGGTCATTCCCGCCTGTTCGAAGAGCAGCACCAAGGTGCGGCGGGCCACGAGGGCGTCGAGGTGGTCGGGCCCGAGGAGCCGCGTCCGATCGGCGAGCACCCGCTCGCCCTCCCGGACCGCCTCACCCATCCGCCCGGCGTCCGCGTAGGCGAGGGCCAGGTTGTGGCGGGTGGTGCCGGTCGCGGGGTCGTCGGAGCCGAGCAGCCGCTCCCGGTCGGCCAGGACCCGCTCACCGAGGTGGACGGCCTGGGCGGTGCGACCGGCCTCGGCGTAGGCGAGGGCCAGCTCGTGACGGGCGGTCAGGCTGTCGGCGTGGTCCGGTCCGAGCAGCCGGAACGACGTGGCCACCAGCTGGAGCCAGTACTGCACGGCGCCCTCCCGCTGTCCCGCCTCGAAGACGCTCCGCCCGGCCCGCAGCAGCACCGGATGGATCCCCGTGACCGGGTCCCAGAGCCGGTCGGCCACCGTGGCCAGGAGCGTCTCCGCAGTGCCCCTGAGGGCGTCGGCACGGACGCGGTCCAGGTGGTCCTCCGGCGGCCAGACCTCCAGCAGGGCATCGGCGGCGGCGCGCTCCGTCGCGGGAGCGTGAGCGGTGAAGGACTCGCTCTCCCGGACGGCCCGCCGGACCAGCCGGTGGATGCGGAAGCTCCCGTCCGGGCCCGGGTCGTGGTCCAGCAGGTTGAGCCGGTCCAGGGCACGGAGCGCGTCCTCGGCGGCCAGCCGGTCGACCTCCGCCGCTCCGGTCCGCTCGGCCAGGTGGGCGCGTGCGGCGGAGCCGGTGAGCACCACGTCGGGAACCGCCTCCGCCCCGAGGACGGCGGCGAGTTCGAGCAGCGGGCGGGCCAGTCCGGCCGGCGGGTGGGCGTCGGCGCGCTCGACCGATACGTCCCACAGGGCGGCCACCGTGCGCAGTTGCTGGTCCGGCAGGGAGGCGTCGTCCGGCATGGCCTGCCGCAGCCGGTACGCGCGGTCGGCCAGCAGCTCCCGGTAGCGCTCCACCGTCCGGCCGGTGTCGACCAAGTAGGCGGCGGCCTGGGCGAGGGCGATCGGGAGGTGGCCGAGGTCGACGGCCAGGGCGTCGAGGCTCCCGTCGCCGTCCCCGGCGTTCCGGCCGTGGCGTTCCGGTCGGTTCACCGCCTGCCGCAGGTAGGCGAGCGACTGCTCGGGGCGGTAGACGCCGAGCGGGAGTTGGGCCCGGGTGGCGGTGGTCCAGGCGGCCGCCCGGCTGCGGGTGGTCACCACCGTCCGGCCCCGCACCACCTCGGGCGGCCACAGGCCGGTCAGCGCCGAGGGCGAGGCTACGTCGTCCAGGACCACCAGCCAGCACCGCGCGGTCCGGCGGAGCCAGGTCAGGAACAGCTCGGCCGCCGCCTCCGGCTCCACCGAGCCGAGCCGGTCGGGCAGCACCGTGCGCGCCGCGCGGGCGTAGGCCTCGACCAACGCCGTCCGCTCCGCCGCCGGTGCCCACACCACCAGGTCCACCGCGGCCCGCGGGCCGTGACCGCGTCGGCCGCCCAGCCGGGCCTGACGGCGCCCCCAGCTGCGGCCCACCGGATCGGCGAGGGCCCGCTCCCAGGCCGACTGGGCGTACTGGGCCGCCAATTGGGTCTTGCCGACGCCGCCGGTCCCGGTGATCACCTGCCCCAGGACGGCGCCCTCGCCGTCGGCCAGCGCCGTCTCCAGGAGCGTGGCCTCGGGCCTGTCCTGGTGCCAGCCAGCCAGGTTCGGAATCCGTCCGACCAGCACCGGCCACTCCACCGGTCCGGACGACGCCTCCTGACGGACGTTCAACTCCCCGGCCTGCACCACGATCCGGCCCACCGCACGGTTGGTCACGTGGTGCTCGACGTGGTCGACCCGCCCACCGTCGCCGGTCACCGCGTACCCGAGGTCTCCGCCCACTCCGACGGCGCCGTCCCCGGAGGCGCTCACTCCGGGTGCGGCGCCCTCCCGCCCCGCCGCGCCTTCCCGCCCCGCCGCGTCCCCGCGGCCCGGCCCTCTGCCCCAGGTCAACCGTCGCACCGATCCCACCCCCGGCCACCCGCACCCCAGCCCCGTGGCGCGGATTCTGCCACCCCCGGCCGGCCGCCGTACCCCACTTCCGCCGACGGCCGGGCGGTCCTCCGTCAGCCCAGGTAGTCGTCCAGGCGGGCCAGGGCGAAGCCCTGTTCGGTGGCGGTGCGGATCACCAGGCGGGCAAGGTCGGTCATCGAGCCCTTCCACTCCTCGGGGCCGCGGAAGTGGGTGAGGATGATGTCGCCCGGGTGGAGCCGCTGGTCGAGGTGGCGGTACTCCATCCGGTCGGGGAAGGCCTCCTCGTTCCAGAGCGGCATCGCCGTGACGCCGCAGGAGGCGGCCGCCCGCAGCGTGTCGGCGGTGAACTCCCCGTACGGGGGCCGGAAGAGCGCCGGGCGCGGGCCCACCTCCCGCACCAGCTCGTCCTGCTGGCCGCAGATCTCCTCGTGCTGGCGCTGGTACCCGAGCCGGCGCAGGTCCTTGTGGTTGAGGGTGTGGTTGTTGACCCGGACTCCCTGCTCGTTCAGCTCGCGGAAGTACCCGTAGTCCTCCCGGGCCAGGTAGCCGGAGACGAACGCGCTGAACGGGACGCCGAGTTCACGCATCATCCGGTTGAACCGGCGGTCCTTCTCCCGTCCGTCGTCGATGGTCAGGAAGACCACCTTGTCCGTGGTCGGCACCCGGCGCACCAGCGGCGGCAGCCCGTCCCCCTGCAGGCGGACGTGCGGGCCGTCCTCGCGCAGCACCGGCTTCACGGCGGGCGGCGCGGGCGCGGGCAGCGGCGGCGCGTCCAGCCCCCAGGCCCGGGCCAGCTCGGCCAGTTCGGGCCCGCGCAGCGGGACGGCCCGGGGCACGGCCACCTCGTGGCGCTCCTGCTGCTCGGCCCGGCCGGGCAGCTCGGCGGGGCGGGCCGCGACGGCCGGCGGCGGGGCCGTGTCGCGCCCCGGCGCGGTGGGCAGCGAGCCGCAACCGGCGGCGGTGACGGCCAGACAGAGGCCCGCCAGGAGGCGGGCCCGCGGGTGAGCTGATCCGAAAGCCATACCAGTACATCTTCCGCACGCGCGGCCCGCCGCCACCTCGCCACGCCACCAGGTCCACCGAATGCCTCACCGCCACCCACACCCACACCGGCACCCCACCGTGCACTCGTGACATCCCGCCGGCCCCGCCCGTGCACCGGTGAGTCTGTCCCCGCCCCCGTTCCAGGACGTAGCGTCGTCGGTCGAAGGCACCGGCCGCCCCGACTTCCTCAGCCCTGGGCCCCGGCCGGTGCCGGGCGGCCCGCACCCCCTCCGGTCGCGGGCCGCCCTCCCCACTCCCTCCCGCCCGCGACTTTCGTCGCACCCGCGCCGCGACCATCGGCGACTGCCACCGGACCCGCCCCGTCGTCTAGCCTCGCGTGGGTGAGCGAGCGCAACACTGAAGACTCCGGCGGAGGCCGGGCCGCAGCACTGCGGGCAAGGCTGGTGCGGGTGGTCCTGCCCGGCCCCTGGAACCGACGCACCGTCACCCGGGAGACCACGGGGGCGGTGCTCTCCGGAGCGCTGGCCGGCCTGCTCGACCTGGCGGCCTCCGGCCCGCCGCTGCGCACCGCGCTGGCCGCCACCGGCGCGGCCCTGCTCTTCCTGCTGCGGCGCGGCATGCCCCGCACCGTCCTGGTGCTGGCCTCGGTCGGCTGCGGCCCGGTCGCCGCCTGGCTGCCGACCCTGATCGCGGCCGGCTGGTCGCTCGGCAAGAGGGTCACCCGGGCCCGGGACGCGGTGGTCGCCTCGGTGGTGGCCTTCCTCGCGATGCTGGTCTACGACCTGGTCGCCGACCGGGACAAGCTGCCGCTGCCCGCCCTGCTCGGGGTCACCGTCGGCGCCTTCCTGGTGCTCGCCGTGCTGCCCGCCGTCTTCGGCCGCTACCGGGAGCAGCGCCGCGCGCTGCTCACCGCGCTGGAGGAGCGCAACGCCCAGCTGCTCCGCGAGCGGGTGATGATCGCCCGTCAGGCCCGGCTGCGCGAGCGGCACCGGATCGCCCAGGACATGCACGACAGCCTCGGCCACCAGCTGGCCCTGATCTCGGTGCACACCGGCGCCCTGGAGGTGGACCGCACCCTGACCGACCGTCAGCGCGAGGCGGTCGGCGTGCTGCGCCAGGCCGCCGTGGACGCGATGCGGGAGTTGCGCGGCGTGATCGGCCTGCTCCGCGAGGACGACCAGGCGCAGGAGGAGCTGACCGGCGGCCTGGCCGAGATCCCCCGGCTGGTGGAGAGCTCCCGCGCCGCCGGGGCCGAGGTGACCCTGGCGCACCACGAGGGCCCGCGCAGCGCCACCACCGCCACCGGCCACGCCGCGTTCCGGATCGTCCAGGAGGGCCTGACCAACGCCCACAAGCACGCGCCCGGCGCCCCGATCACCGTCGCCCTGCGCTTCGAGCCGGACGCCCTGCTGGTCGAGGTGGTCAACTCCCCCTGCCCGCCCACCGCTCCCGGTGCCCCCGCCCACGCCCCGGTCAGCGGCGGCCAGGGCCTCACCGGCCTGCGCGAACGGGCCCGGCTGCTCGGCGGCATGCTGCACACCGGCCCGACCCCGGACGGCGGCTACCGCCTGGCCGGCGTGCTCCCGTACGACGGCACGGGCCGCCCGGCCGGGGAGGACCTGGAGGCCGATCTCGGCCTGACCCTGCCCGCCGGATCCGCCCCGCTCAAGCGCCGCCGCCCGGCGCTCGGCTGCGCGGTGGCGGCCGGTGCGGTGCTGCTGGTCCTGGTGGGGCTGCTGGTCTGGGGTGGCGTCAAGTTCGTGGACTCGCTGAACGAGACCACGCTCCCGCAGGACCGCTACACCTCCTTCCGGGTCGGCCAGCCGGAGGAGGAGGTCCGCCGGCAGCTCCCGCGCGGCAGCGGCTTCCTGACCGAGGGCTTCCAGCGCCAGGGCCCGCCGGTCCCGGCCGGGGCCGACTGCTCCTGGTTCCTCTCCCAGGACCAGCCCGACGGGATCTCCACCAGCGAGGTCTCCCGGCTCTGCTTCCGCGACGGCGTGCTGGTGGAGAAGGTGCAGTACCGTGCGGACGGATGAGAGCGGTGATCGTCGCCGCGCTCCGGGAGGGAAGAGCAGCACCGTGATCCGAGTCCTCGTCGCCGACGACGAACCGCTGATCCGCGCCGGGATCAGGATGATCCTGGCCAGCGAGGACGACATCGAGGTGGTGGCCGAGGCGGGCGACGGCCGCGCCGCGCTGGAGCTCGCCCGCGAGCACGCGGTGGACGTGCTGCTGCTGGACATCCGGATGCCGGTGCTGGACGGGCTCGGCGCGCTCGCCGAGCTGCCCCGCTACGCGCTGGGCGCCCGGGCCCTGATCCTGACCACCTTCGGCGAGCGCGAGAACGTCCTACGGGCCGTCACCTCCGGCGGTGCCGGGTTCCTGCTCAAGGACACCGCCCCGGCCGAGCTGATCCAGGCCGTCCGGGCGGCCGCCGTCGGGCACGCCTTCCTCTCCCCCGCCGCCACCCGCCACATCGTCGACAGCCTGGCCGCCGCCCCGGCCGCCGACGCGCGCGCCACCACGGCCCGGGCCCGGCTCGCCACCCTCGGCCCGCGCGAGCGCGAGGTCCTCGACCTGCTCGGCGAAGGCCTCTCCAACGCCGACGCCGGAGCCCGCCTCCACATGAGCGAAGCCACGGTGAAGACCTACGTCAGCCGGATCCTGGCCAAGCTCCACTGCGACAACCGCGTCCAGGCCGCCCTCCTCGCCCGCGACGCCCAGGGCTGACGCGCGGGGACGGCAGGGCGAACGTGGCCGGTGGAAGTGGTCACACCAGGGGCGCGGGGAACTGCGCGCCGGGGAACGGCAGGACGTGCAACTGGCTCGCGTGCCCCGATCTGGCGGTGGTCCGCCTTCCGAACTCGCGCAGTTCCCCGCGCCCCTGGTGTGACCCGACTCCGTTGCAAGCTCAGCGCAGCCGCGTCCGCGTCCCCGGCCCGGAGCCCGCCCGGGCCGGGCGGCGCACGCGCGTACGCCGCGCGCCCTCGTCCTCCGAGGTCGCCGCCGACGCCAGGGCGGCCGCCCGAGCGGCTCGCAGGGCGAACGCCGCCGCCAAAGCGGGCTCGCTGACGCCGAGTTCGGCCATCCGACCCTGGCAGGGGCCGCACCAGAGCGGGCTCGCCGCACTGCCGTCCCCGTACCGCAGGTCCTCCGGCGGCAGGTAGTGCACCCCGCACTCCTGGCAGACGAAGACCAGCCGCATCAGCCCCACACCTCCCCGGTACCACCGCACCGGCCACAGGGCGAGAGGTACCGGTGCTCGCGCGCGACCTGGTCGCCCCGGCCGTCGGTCTCCACCGTGTGCTCGATCTTCTCGGTCACCCGGCCACCCCCGCAGGCGGGGCAGAGCTGCGCCTCGGCCACCTTACCGTCACCTCCCGTGCACGGAACGTACCGACCGTACCGTGTCCCGGACTTGATCGCTGCCGCTCCACGGACCGGCGGACTGATCCGCTGTCATATTCCACTCCACCACGACCTTCCCCGCGCCGTCCCTCGCCATGCGCATGTTGACCGGTTCCCGCCGTCGTCCCTATGCTTCGGCCCTTCCGAGAACACGTTCCACCTCCGGGAAAGGCACCTCCGATCACCAGCGCAGCGCAGGAGCGGGACACCACCGCCCCCCGGCCGACCAGCCGCCGCCGTTTCCTCACCTACCTGGTGGCCGCCCCCGCCCTCGCGGTCGGCGCCCAGCTGGCGCTGGACGCCGAGCCGGCCGAGGCGCTGGTGCAGGTCGGCGGCATCCCCGGCCTGCCCGCGCTGGCCGACCTCGGGGACGTGCTGATCCTGGCCGGGCTGCCGACCGCGCACCTGCTGGTGCTGGAGGTGACCGAGGCGGGCAAGGCGGTGCTCCAACTCCCGCGCCTGGAGGTCGGCCAGGGCCTCACCACCGCGATGGCGATGCTGGTCGCCGAGGAGCTCGACGCCCGCCTCGCCGACGTCGAGGTGCCGCTCTCGCCCGCCCGTCCCGAGCTGCTCTTCGCCCAACTCACCGGCGCGTCCAACTCGGTGCGCTCCCTCTACGAGCCGGTTCGCGCCGCCGCCGCGGCCGCCCGGGCCCGCCTGGTCACGGCGGCGGCGAACCGCTGGCAGCTGCCGGCCGGCACCCTGCGCACCGCCGACGGCCGGGTCACCGCGCCGGACGGCCGCTCGGCCGGCTACGGCGAACTCGCCCTCGCCGCCGCCGAGGTGGTCGTCCCGGCCGTCTCCACTGCGCCCAAGGCAGAGGGGCAGCAGCGGCTGGTCGGCACCCCGACCGGCCGGATCGACGCCCGGGACATCGTCACCGGCCGGGCCAAGTACGCCGGCGACCTCGACGTGCCGGGCGCGGTGCCGACCGTCGTGCACCGCCCGCCGACCATCGGCGGCACCGTCCGCTCGCTGGACGACACCGCCGCCCGCGCGATGCCCGGGGTGCTGGACGTGGTGCGGATCCCCACCGGCGTCGCCGTCCTCGCCGAGACCTTCGACCAGGCCCTCAAGGCCAAGGCCGCGCTGCGGGTGGACTGGCGTCCGGGCCCGCTCGCGGGAGTCTCCGACGCCCAGGTCCGGGCCGGGCTGCGGGCCGTCAACAAGCCCTTCCTGGTCCCCCCGCTGCTGACCCTCAGCCTGGACGCCGAGTTCGACTTCGCCTTCGTCAGCCACGCGCCGATGGAGGTCCTCACCGCCGTCGCGGACGTCCGCCCGGACCGGGCCGAGATCTGGTTCGCCGCGCAGTCCCCGATCGCCGCCCAGGAGCAGATCGCACTCGAACTCGGCCTGCCCGTCCCGGCGGTGACGGTCCACGTGGTGCGGGCCGGCGGCTCCTTCGGGCGACGGCTGTTCCACGACGCGGCGTTGGAGGCGGCCAAGGTCTCCAAGGCGGCCGGACTGCCCGTCAAGCTGATGTGGACCCGCAACGACGACATCCGGCACGGCCGGGTCCGCCCCGCCAGCCACCACCGGGTGCGGGCCACCCACGCGCTCGGCCAGGTGCTCACCTACGAGCACCGGGTGGCCACCGTGCGGACCGACTTCGGGCACGGCCTGGGCGAGCTGCTCACCGCCGCCGGAGCCAGCCTGCCGGTCGGCGACGCGCTCTTCTCGCAGACCTTCTTCGACCTCACCCAGGAGGTCCCCTACGACCTCGGGGTCTCCACCCAACTGCTCTCCGAGCTGCCGTTGGAGATCCCCACCGGCAGCTGGCGCTCCGTCTACTCCGGCATGGTCCGGGTCGCCGACGAGGTGATGCTGGACGAGCTGGCCCGCACCCTGGGCCGGGACCCGGTGGCCTTCCGCCGCTCCCGGCTGACCAGTGCCACCGGCCGCGCGGTGCTCGACAAGGTGGCCCAGGCCGGGAGTTGGGGCCGCCCGATGCCGCCCGGCTGCGCCCAGGGCGTCGCCTACCACGCCGAGCACCGCTCGGCGGTCGCCTGCCTGATCGAGCTGGACGCCTCCGACCGGGCCAACCCCCGGGTCACCAAGGCCGTGATGGCCGCCGACGTCGGCCGGGTGATCAACCCGCGCGGCCTGGAGGCCCAGCTGCTCGGCGCCGTCACCGACGGCATCTCGGTCACCCTGCGGGCCGGTGTCCACCTGGACGACGGGGCGATCCGCGAGGGCAGCTACGCCGACTTCAGGTACGCCAGGCAGCGCCACAGCCCGCTCGCCTTCGAGGCGCACTTCCTGCCCCCGAGCGGCCCGCCCGGCGGCGCCGGCGAACTGGGCTTCCCGGCGGCGGCCGCCGCGGTGGCCAACGCCTACGCCCGCGCGACCGGCACCAGCCCGCGCAGCTTCCCGATCGCCTTCTGAACCCCTACTCCGCACTCCTCTTCTCCGCACTCCTCAAGGACCCCCACGTGCCCAGCTACCAGTTCGTCCTCAACGGCAGTCCGGTGACGGTCGAGGCCCCCGCCGACATGCCGCTGCTCTGGGTGCTGCGCGACAAGCTCGGCGTCACCGGCCCCAAGTACGGCTGCGGGGTCGGCGTCTGCCGGGCCTGCACCAGCCACCTGGACGGCGCCGAGGTGCAGCCCTGCGTGGTGCCGGTGGCCGACTGCGCCGGACGCACCGTCACCACCATCGAGGGCCTGGCCGACGGCGACCGTCTGCACCCGGTGCAGGAGGCCTGGCTGGAGTGCGACGTCGCCCAGTGCGGCTTCTGCCAGCCCGGCCAGATCATGACCGCGGCCGCCCTGCTGAGGACCAACAGGTGCCCCAGCGACGCCGACATCGACCGGATCGAGAACGTCTGCCGCTGCGGCACCTACGCCCGCATCCGCGAGGCGGTGAAGAAGGCCGCCGCCAAGATGGCCTGACGGCGGGTCGGGACGCCTCCCGTCAGTGCAGGCCGGTGCAGGTGAGCGCATCGCTGTTCTGCGGGCCGAGACAGGCCCGCGCGGGGTTGTTCCCGTTGACCATCGCGGTCCAGACGTACTTCCGGGCACCGTCGGTCTTCCTGGTGTACTTCACCGAGTAGTCGCGGTTGGCCACCAGCACCGCACCGCCGTTCGGCGCGTCCACGCTGCGGGCCCACTTGGCCTTGCACGCGGCGCTGCCGAACAGCTGCACCTTCACGGACCCGTCGAGCGCCTTGGTCTCCAGCAGCTTGCCGTCCGAGGCGCAGCCGGTGGTGTCCGGGTCCTTGCCGTTGCAGCCCGCGCCGGTGCAGGCGGCCGCGGCGGCGGGCTGGGCGGGGGCGACGGCGATGCCGGTGGCGAGCAGCGCGAGCGAGGCCGTCAGGACGGCGAGCAGGCGCGAGGGGGCGGTGGCTCTGGACACGTGGTGCTCCGTTCACGGGGTGAAGGTCCGTATCCGGACTACCCGTTGGGGTGGTGCCCGCATGCCCCGCCACCTGGCGTTTCAGCAGTTCGGGTGACGGCCGGTCAGGCCGGGGCCAGCCCGTACAGCACCTTGTCGTGCCCGATGAAGAGGTGCCGGCCGTCGGTGGCCACCCGCCAGTACTGGACGCCCGGTTCGGTGTCCCGGAAGGTCCACCGGATCTCCCCGGTGCGCTCGTTCAGCGCGCACACCCCGCCGCCCACGGGGCCCGGTACGAAGAGCGAGCCGGCCACCGCGACCGGCCGGCAGCGCGCGTCCAGCCGGAACGGCAGCTGGCAGGACCAGAGCTCCCGGCCGTCCGTCAGCTCGTTGCGGCTCACCACGCCGTTGTCGCGCAGCAGGTAGACGTCACCTCCGGTGGCGTACGGCCGCAGCAGCCGGGTGTCGCCCTGCTCCTCCACGATCCACTCGACGCTTCCGTCCCGCAGCGACAACGACCGTATCCCGGTGGCACGGTGGGCCACGTAGGCGTGCTCGAAACCGGCCTCCCGCCAGGTCAGCCCCTGGTCGGCCCGGGCCGACCAGAGCAGCTCCCCGGTGAAGCCGTTCAGGGCCACCACTTCGTCCCGGGTGCTGCGCGCGAGCAGGGTCCGCGTACCGGCGACCGACTGGAAGTCCATCAGGAACCCGCCGTCCTCGCCCATGCCCGGCCGGCTCCACACCATCGCGCCCGAGGTCGCCGAGAGGGCGAACAGCTTCTCGTCCGGCAGGTCCCGGGTCCGCCCGTACAGGAACTCCCCCTCGACGGCGAGGAGCTCCCAACTCGGGTCCAGTGCGGGCGGGTTGACCACCTCCAGGGAGATGCCGTAGCCGTGCGCGGAGAACCGGCCGATCCTGGTCTGGTACAGCAGGTCGCCGGCCGCCAGCAGGGTGTCGTCCGGGCCACCGGGCATCGCCATGCGCTTGGCCACCGCGCCGGTCTCCGGGGTCAGCAGGAAGAGTTCCTCGCCGGTGGCCACCATCGGGAGCACCGTTCGCCCGGTCACCCGCTCCGGGGCCTGCGCCTCGGGGGCGCGGAACGTCCAGATCGGTACGGGCCCCTCGACCGCCGACGGCCGCTCCGGCTCGCCCCCGGCACGGCCCCACCACCAAGCCGCCGCCCCGGCGGCCGCCAACCCGGCGCCACCGAACAGCAGTTGACGCCGCGACGGTCGGGGCGCCGCCGGCCCCGCCGCCAACTCCTCGGGCCCGACACGGGATCCGTCCCCCTCGGGCTCGTCGAAGACGATCGAGCCGACCTGCTCGCCAGCGGTCACCGCTGCCCCCTCGTCCGTCCGCGACCGGTCCAGACCTGGAGGATAACCCGCACCCGATAGGGTCGGACCGAGGGGACGGCCGACGATGCTCGTCTCGCGTCCGGCACCGTTCCACAGAGAGGCCCGCCCGCACCATGAGCCCCGAGCCCACGTACCTCGTCCTGCCCGGCTTCCAGAACTCCGACCACGACCACTGGCAGAGCGTCTGGGAGCGCACCGACCCGGCCCGGTTCCGGCGCGTCCAGCAGGCCGACTGGGACGAGCCGAAGGTCGGCGACTGGGTCGCCGTCCTCGACCGCGCGGTACGGGAGGCCGAGGGCCCCGTGGTGCTGGTCGCCCACAGCCTCGGCTGCACCACCGTGGCCCACTGGGCCGCCAACCCGGACGGCAAAGTGATCGGCGCGCTGCTGGTCGCCCCGCCCGACATCGACACCGCCGAGGTCCCCGAGCTGGTCAACTTCCGCCCGGTGCCGCTGCGCCCGCTGCCCTTCCCGAGCACCCTGGTCGCCAGCGGGGACGACCCCTGGTGCACCGCGGAACAGGCCCGCCGGTACGCCGAGGCCTGGGGCTCGCGCCTGGTCGAGGCCGGCGACCACGGCCACCTCAACGCCTCCTCCGGCCTCGGCGACTGGCCGTTCGGCCGCGCCCTGCTGGACGGCCTCACGGCCTGACGTCCGCTCGAACGGCGGGGCCCCGGGCCTGGTCCGGCCGGACCGGGCCCGGGGCCCCGCCGGCCACCCGGGCGTTCGCGGCCGCCGGGAGCCCCCGACGGTGACCCGCACCACACTTCTCCCCGTGTGAGCCGTGACACACGATCACCACGGCGCCGCCCCTCGGACACCCCGCGCCCACAACCGGCACCAGGTCCTCATCCTCCTTTCACAGCGCGGGTGTTCGCGGCCACGGCCGTGACCTGCGCGTTGGCCCGGACCCCTGCCGAAGGGCCTTCCGGCGTCCACTACGCTCCCCGGAAGCACAGGGGTCCCACAGGTCCCCGGGCGATTTCCGTTATCGGAGCGCGGCCCCCCGATCTCCCATCACGACAGGGCAGTACGGACGGGCCGACGGAGAAGGTGAACCAGGCGGATGGACAGGCAGCACGCCGAACAGACCGGTCAGACGGTGCTTCAGGCACAGGCGGGTGACCAGCGGGCCACGGACGAGCTCATCGGCACCCACCTGCCACTCGTCTACAACATCGTCGGCCGCGCCCTCGGCGGCCACCCCGACACCGACGACGTCGTGCAGGAGACCATGCTGCGCGCCGTCGACCAGCTCCCCGCCCTCCGGGAGCCGAGCAGTTTCCGGTCCTGGCTGGTGGCCATCGCCATGAACCAGATACGCCGCCGCCACCAGGTGCTCCAGCAGGGCCAGCTTCCGATCGACCCCTCCTGGGACTCGGCAGATCCGGGCGCCGACTTCGTCGACCTCACCATCGTCCGGCTCGGCCTGTCCGGGCAGCGCCGAGAGGTCGCCGAGGCCACCCGCTGGCTCGACGAGGGCGACCGCGAGCTGCTCTCCCTCTGGTGGCTGGAGGCCGCCGGGGAGCTCAGCCGCGCCGAGCTGGCCACCGCGATGGAGCTGCCCGCCGCGCACGCGGCCGTCCGGGTGCAGCGGATGAAGGGCCAGCTGGAGACCGCCCGGGTCGTGGTCCGCGCGCTGGCCGCCCAGCCCGCCTGCCCGCCGCTGGCCGAACTGACCGCCACCTGGGACGGCGACCCGTCCGCGCTCTGGCGCAAGCGGATAGCCCGGCACGCCCGGGAGTGCGCGTACTGCTCCCGGCAGTGGGAGGGCCTCTTCCCCGCCGAGGGCCTGCTGGCCGGCCTCGCCCTGGTGCCCGTGCCGCCCTCGGTCGACCCCGCCACCCTCTTCGCCGGCCACTCCCTCCTCCCCTCCGACGGCACCTCGACCACCAGCGTGCTGTCCGCCGCGCGCCCGGGCCGGGCCGAGCTGCGCCGCGCGGCCTCCGGCCGGGGCGGCCAGGGCACCACGGCCGGGCGCCACGGCCGCCGCGCCAAGCCCAGCACCCGCCGCCGCGTGCTGACCACCGTGATCGGCACCGCCGTGGTCACGGTCGCCGCCGTCGGCGTGGTCGGCGCCGACCAGGAGCCGCCCGCCCCGGCCCAGGCCTCCGCCCCCCGCATCGACGCCACCTCCGCTCCCGTGCTCCCCTCCCCGTCGGCCTCCACCGACGGCCCGGCCCCTTCACCGGCCCCGAGCTCGGCCGCACCCACCTCGGCGAGCCCCACGCCGTCCCCCTCGCCCTCGGCACCGAAGCCGTCCAGCCCGGCCCCCTCGCCGTCACCGTCGACCTCGCCGAGCCGGACCGCCTCCGCCGCCCCCACCACGGCCACCCGCGCCACCTCCTCCGAGCAGCGGGTGCTCGACCTGGTCAACACCGAGCGCGCCAAGAACAACTGCGGCCCCCTCAAGGCCAACGGCAAGCTCCAGGCCGCCGCCCAGGGCCACTCCGACGACATGGCCGCGCGGAACTTCTTCAGCCACACCAACCCCGACGGCAAGGGCCCGCAGCCCCGCATCGAGGCGGCCGGCTACGAGTGGAGCACCTGGGGCGAGAACATCGCCAAGGGCCAGAAGGACGCCGACTCCGTGATGTCCTCCTGGATGAACAGCTCGGGCCACCGCGCCAACATCCTCAACTGCTCCTTCACCGAGATGGGCGTGGGCATCCACACCGGCTCCGGCGGCCCGTGGTGGACCCAGGTCTTCGGCGCCCCCGCCTGACCCTCCCCCGCCGGCCCGGAATACCGTGTGCCGACGACCGGTTCACCGGCTGAGCCCGTTCCCCGGCCGCCACCCCGCCGCCCCCGACCCGAAGGACCGATCCCCGTGAGCCTCTACGACATCCCGCTGCGCTCCCTCGACGGCACCCCGACCTCCCTCGCCGACCACAAGGGCAAGGCCCTGCTGCTGGTGAACGTCGCCTCCAAGTGCGGCCTCACCCCGCAGTACGCCGGCCTGGAGCGCCTCCAGCAGCGGTACGCCGACCGGGGCTTCACCGTCCTCGGCTTCCCGTGCAACCAGTTCCTCGGCCAGGAGCCCGGCACCGCCGAGGAGATCCAGACCTTCTGCTCCACCACCTACGGCGTCTCCTTCCCGCTCTTCGAGAAGATCGACGTCAACGGCGAGGACCAGCACCCGCTCTTCGCCGAGCTCACCAAGACCCCGGACGCCGAGGGCATCGCCGGCGAGATCCAGTGGAACTTCGAGAAGTTCGTGATCTCCCCCGACGGCGCCGTCACGGCCCGCATCCGCCCCCGCACCGAGCCCGAGTCCGCCGAGGTCACCACCGCCATCGAGGCGCAGCTCCCCGCCTGACCCACTCTCACCGCACCCGACGGCCTCCCCGCACCCCCGCCCGGGAGGCCGTCGGCGTGTCTCCGCCCGGGAGGCCGTCGGCGCGTCCGCCCGCCGGTGCCCCGTCAGCCGGGCAGCTCCGCGCACAGGCAGCCGACGCCCGGCCCGATCCACTCCCGCCCGGTCCACTCCGGGTGACGCCCGATCAGCAGGGCCCGCACCTCGGCCACCGTCCCGGCCTCGCCCAGCCCGGCCCGGCCCCGCCGCCAGGTCTCGTCCCGCAGCTCCCGCAGGTAGTCCCGGACCTCGGCGAGCAGCTCCGGCCCGGCGACCGCGCCGTGCCCCGGGACCACCGTCCGGTGCCCGGCGGCGGCCAGCCCCTCCAGCACCGCCAGCCAGCCGACCCCCGAGACCTCGGTGTCGTGCGGCGGGAACCACGGGAAGATCGCGAACTGCCCGTTCTCCACCAGATCACCTGTGAACAGCACGCCCGCGTCCGGCACCTCCACCACCTGGTCGCCCCGCGTGTGCCCCCGGCCGGTGGGGCGCAGCCGCACGCTGCGCCCGCCGAGGTCGAGCTCGTGGCCGTCGTCCCCGTACACCTGGTCCGGCGTCGGCAGCACCACGCCGTCCAGGCGGCGGGCGACCGTCTCGCCCAGGCCCCGGAACATCTCCAGGTACCCCGATCCCCGGGTGCGCAGCTCCTCGGCCTGGGTCCGGTTCACCAGGTAGGTGGCGCTGCCCGCGAACACCGAGGCGCCGAAGGCGTGTTCGGGGTGGAAGTGGGTGGTGGTCAGGTAGAGGCGGCGGCCCCGGGCCACCTCGGCGGCGAGGGCCAGCACCTGTTCGGCGTTGGCGGTGCCGAGGCCCGTGTCGACCACCAGGACGGCTTCGGTGCCGCCGATGACGCCGATGTTGGGGACCAGCGGCACGCCGCCGTCCGGGACCACCAGCAGGTCCGGGGCGATCTCGCGGGCGTCGGCCACCCGCACGGCCGGGTCGGAAAGGGGTTCGAAGTCCATGCCCCGAGTCCACCGCCGGGGCGGCGGCGCCGTCCAAGACACGTTCCGCACGGGCCGATGCCCCACGGGTATCGTCGCAGCATGGAGCTGCGGACCCTGCGCTACTTCGTCGCCGTCGCCGAGGAACGCCACGTCGGCCGGGCCGCCGCCCGGCTGCACCTCAGCCAGCCCGCACTCAGCCGCGCGGTCCGACAGCTGGAGGCCGAGCTCGGCGCCGTCCTGCTGGACCGTTCCCCACGGGGCGTCAGCCCGACACCGGCGGGCGCGGTCCTCCTGACCGAGGCGCGCGAGGTGCTGGACC